>CAACVY010000042.1 GCA_900661335.1 uncultured bacterium
ATACCCCCTGTACTCGGAACGTTTCAGTGACGCCCACGCAGAGTCGCTCAGCATCGGGAGCCCTGCCGCCCGATGGAATGGCAGCTGAGGCCCTGGGGCGGGGAAAATCTTGGGAGTAGTCGCATTGGCCGTTTGACGAGGCCCCAGTGTTCGGCCTGGTCGTCTGGGGCAGTTGGTTTCGGGCGGTCGCGAGCGCGTGGCAGTTCGAACTTGAACGAACCGGATTTCTGTCGCAAAATTCTTCGCGGTGGTGGATGTAGCTCAGCTGGCAGAGCACCAGGTTGTGGCCCTGGGTGTCGCGGGTTCGATCCCCGTCATCCACCCCACGCCTCCATTGCAACGTGGGAGACCATTCCATGACGGACTCGTGCGTGTTTTGTCGAATCGTTCGAGGTGAATTGCCCAGCACGCGGGTGTACGAAGACGAGACCATTCTGGCGTTCTTGGACATCGCTCCGATCATCCCTGGACACACGTTGGTCATTCCCAAGGCACACTACGAGTCGCTGGCGGAGGTTCCCGAGGCTTGTCTTGGGCCATTGCTGCGCGTCGCCCAAAAAATTCTCTCAGCCCAGCTGAAGGGGCTCGGAGCGCACGGCGTGAACATTTTCCACGCCAATGGCTCGGCGGCGGGCCAAGTGGTCCCGCACGTGCATTTCCACGTCATCCCGAGGTATCGCGAGGATGGGCACCGGTGGAACTGGGCTTCCCGCTCGTATGCCGACCCGGCGGAGCCTGCCCGGCTGGCGGAGCACATTCGGCGCGCACTCTCCGAACCATGAACGCCGTTCGCGCGCAGCCGTACCATCGGCTATGATGTAACTGCGATGCACGGCGTGGACATGGACGAAGCGATCACCCGGATCCTCCAGCGCGAGCCGAAATACGCGCCGGAGGCGTATCACTTCTTGCGTGAGGCCCTGGACCACACCGTGGAAATGTTTCGCCAACCCGCCGACGGCCCACGCCGGCACGTCACGGGGCGAGAGCTATGTGAAGGTTTTCGCGACCTGGCCCTCCAGCAGTTCGGCCCGCTGGCGGCTCGGGTGCTGCGCGAGTGGGGCGTGACGAGCACCGAAGACATCGGAGCCATGGTGTTTCAGCTCGTCGCGGAGGGCGTGTTGTTGGCCTCGCCAGAAGATCGCCCCGAGGATTTCGTGGGTGTGTACGACTTTGATAGCGCATTCAAATTCCCATTCTTGCCCCGTCCGCGGTCGCGCCCCAGACGACGAAGAACCTCGCGCAAGATCGCCCAACAGGAGACCAAACATGACCAACCAAATTGAGTCCAGCCAACCGAACCCATCCGCGGAAGCCATGACGCCGTTTTCGTACCTGGTCCACTTCGTGGCGATGAATGCGGCCGCCATGCTGGGCGCCTTTGCACCACCGAACGCCCAAACGGTGGAAGTGGACCTCGATGGCGCCAGCCAGATGATTGATTGTCTGCTTGCGCTCGAGGAGAAAACCAAAGGGAACCTGACCGACGCGGAGCAATCGGAGCTGCGCGAAGTCATTTCACAGCTCCAGCTGATGTATGTCCAAGTGTCGGGGGTAATTCGGCGTCCCAGCCGCGAAACGCAGCCGCAGGCCGCCGCATCGGCCGCATCCACGGAGGCCGGAACTACGAGCGAGACGCCGTCCAAGACGCCGCCGGAGGAAGAGAAACAACCTCGGTTTCGTAAGACCTATGGTTGAGTGGGCCCGACACACGTGCAGGGGGTTCGGGCAGGTGGGCCGGTACCGCCGTGGGGAGCACGTCGGTCCACCATGAGGTTTGTACTGTACAACATCCGCTATGGGACGGGCGGCGTGCCAGGCCGCGGACCTCTCCAGTTCTTCCGTCCGAGCTCCGAACAACTCCAGCGCATCGTAAAGTTCATCCGTTCGGTGCATCCGGACGTCGTCGGGCTGATCGAGGTGGACGCGGGTTCGTACCGCAGCCGGCGAATGAACCAAGCGCGGGTAATTGCCGAAGCTCTCGGACATTGTCATGCATATGCCTCGAAGTACGGGGCGGACTCGATGGTGAGCCGCTTGCCCATTTTCCGAAACCAGGGCAACGCCTTTGTGGTCCGCGACTCTCAACAAGAGGTTCGGTGTCATTTTTTCCGCAAGGGCATCAAGCGGCTGGTCTTGGAATTGGAACTTCCAGAGGTCGTCATCTTCCTCGTGCATTTGGCCTTACGGGCCCGGGTGAGGTCGCACCAGCTTCGGGATCTGTACGATCTGGTCCGGCGGGCAAGGAAGCCCGTGCTGGTGGCGGGCGACTTCAATGCGTGGTGGGGCCCGCATGAAACCTTCTTGTTCCAGGAGGCTTTGGGGTTACGCAATGCGGATCCGCACGGGCGCCCAACATTCCCGAGCTGGAAGCCGCGGCGACAGCTCGACTTGTTGCTGCACGACCCCAACATCGTCGTGGACCGGTTCGAGGTTCCGAACGTAGTGCTCTCTGACCACTTGCCCGTGATCTGCGATTTTCATGTTCGCCCGGTGGTTCGGCCAGGCGTGCGCGCCAAACCCAGGTACGGGATGGCGGGATCGGGAATCGCCCTTTGAACGAAGGCATGGCCGGTAAGGCATCTGGACTTATGTTAAAGGACTCGACACTCTAACTCGTGATGAAAGCCGGAATCCTGGGCGGCACATTTGATCCTGTCCATCTCGGTCACCTAATCGTGGCCCAGGATGCGATGGAACGCCTTGGTCTCGACAAACTCATTTGGGTGCCCGCGCGCCAATCGCCGCATAAACGAGTGGGGCCCGTGGCGGATGCCGAGCACCGCCACGCCATGGTGTCGCTCGCCACGCGAGGCATCCCGGGGTTCGAAGTCTCACGAGTGGAATTGGATCGCCCGGGTGTGTCCTACACGGTGGACACGCTCCGCGAGCTGCAACGGCACCACCCTGAATGCGAATGGGTGCTCTTGATCGGCGCCGACCAGCTGTGGGAGTTCCACGCATGGAAAGATGTGGACCAAATTTTGGAGCTGTGCACCGTGATCCCCATGCACCGCCCCGGCTGCGGGTGGGCCGGTCGCTCTCCGGAAGACTTGCGGCTGCCGGGCGATTGGAACCGCCGTCTCTGGGAGCGGTGGCTGCCAGTACGGCAGGTCGAGATTTCGTCGTCCGAAATCCGCCAGCGACTTGCAGCGGGCAAACGTGTTCGATATTTTGTGCCCGAACCTGTGGAGCAGTACATCTACGAGCATCACTTGTATGGAGCCTGATTACGGGTTGTTAGCGCGGCGGATCCGGATAGCAGCGGAGTCCAAGAAAGGTGAGGACGCAGTCATTCTGGACGTCCGAGGATTGTCGAGCGTCACGGATTACTTCGTGATCGTGACGGCGAAAAATCCTCCCCACCTGCGCGCCATGGACGAGGAGATCGCCCAGCGAGTCGAGGAAGAACTTGGCGAACGCGCTCAACGCGTGTCGGGCACTCCAGAAAGTGGCTGGATCGTCCAGGATTACCTCGGTGTGGTGGTGCATTTGATGACCGAGGAACGGCGCCGCTACTACGGATTGGAAATCCTCTGGAATGACGCACCCCGAGTGGACTGAAATGCTGCTCGGGCCAGGAGGGCGGAATGGAGAGTAAAATCCAAATCCCTGAAAGTGGCGAACCGATTCACGTAGGGCCGGACGGGCGCTTGAGGGTCCCCGATCGACCGATCATCCCCTTCATCGAGGGGGACGGGATCGGTCGGGACATCATGCGAGCGTCCATGCTGGTGTGGAACGCAGCGGTCGAACGCGCGTATGGAGGACGCCGCTCGGTCGCGTGGATGGAAATCTACGCAGGCGAGAAAGCCTGCCGAGTTTATGGCCAAGGCGTTTGGCTGCTAGACGAGACCTTGGAAGCCTGTCGCAAGTATCGGGTGTCGATCAAAGGCCCGTTGACGACCCCTGTAGGGGGCGGGATTCGGAGCCTCAACGTCGCGCTGCGACAAGAACTGGACCTTTACGTCTGTCTTCGGCCTGTGCGGTGGTTTCCGGGCGTGCCGTCGCCGGTCCGGCGGCCCGAGTTGACCAACATGGTGGTGTTCCGCGAGAACTCCGAGGACATCTACGCAGGCATCGAGTGGCCCGCGGGATCGCCGGAGGTCCGAAAGGTCATCGATTTTCTTCAAAACGAGATGGGGGTACGCAAAATTCGTTTTCCCGAGACCTCTGCCATTGGCGTCAAGCCGGTATCTCGGGAAGGCAGCGAACGGCTGATCCGCGCGGCCATTCGCTATGCGATCCAGGAACGGAAGCCTTCTGTCACCTTGGTGCACAAAGGGAACATCATGAAGTTCACCGAGGGAGCGTTCCGGGACTGGGGCTACGCTCTCGCGCGGCGAGAGTTTGGAGCCGAACCCATCGACGACGGTCCCTGGCTCCGGATCCGGCAGCACGGCCATGAGGTCGTCATCAAAGACTGCATCGCCGACGCATTCCTCCAACAGATTCTGACGCGGCCCGCCGAGTACTCTGTGATCGCAACGCTCAACCTCAACGGCGATTATATTTCCGACGCCTTGGCCGCCTGCGTCGGCGGAATCGGCATCGCACCGGGCGCTAACATCAACTTCGAGACCGGCCACGCGTGTTTCGAAGCCACGCATGGCACTGCCCCGAAGTACGCCGACCAGGACAAGGTGAACCCCGGGTCGCTGATCTTGTCCGGCGAGATGATGTTCCGCTACCTCGGGTGGACCGAGGCCGCCGATCTAATCATCCGAGGGATGGAAGGTGCGATCGCAGCGCGAACCGTCACCTACGATTTTGCCCGTCTGATGGAGGGCGCCACGGAAGTGTCCTGCTCCGGGTTTGCACACGCGGTGGTGCAGTGGATGGTGGCTCCGCGCGCGGGCGAACGATCATGACCAACCCGATCCGAGATCCGGCGACGAAAATCGTCCCCCGCGACGCGATGGTGGGGATTCGGCGCACGCTTGCGGCCCAGGGTAAAACCGTCGTCTTCACCAACGGAACGTTCGATTTACTTCACATCGGCCATGCGGTCTACCTCCATCAGGCGCGGTGCCTGGGAGACGTCCTGGTCGTCGGGCTTAACTCGGACGCCTCGGTCCGCCGGTACAAAGGTCCCCGACGCCCCATCGTCCCGCAGGACGCGCGCGCGCGGATGTTGGCCGCGCTGGAATGCGTGGACTACGTGGTAGTCTTCGACGAAGACGAACCTCGCGACCTGATCGCCGCACTCGAACCAGATGTGCTGGTGAAGGGCGCCGACTGGTCCCATTACGTCAGCGGGCGGGACATCGTGGAAGCTCAAGGGGGCCGCGTGGTCCTATTGGATTTAGTTCCCGGGTGGTCTACCACGGCGCTCATCGAGCGTATCCGCCATGCCCATGAGGAGGGTCCACCATGACCTTGCAACGCGTGATTGTGACCGGAGGTGCGGGGTTTATTGGTCGCAACGTCATCGCCGCACTCAACGAGCGGGGCGTGACCGACATCCTGTTGGTGGACGACCTCGGCCACGGCCCCAAGTGGCGCAATCTGCTCGAACTGGACTTTGCCGACATTATGAGCATCGACGAGTTCCGCTATAACCTGCGGCATGACCTGCTGCAGCAAGTGGATGCCGTGATTCATCTGGGCGCCTGTAGCTCGACGACCGAAACCAATGCCGATTACCTACTCGACAACAACTACCGGTACTCGCGCGAACTTTGCCAATGGTGTTTGGACAAGGACATCCGCTTTGTCTACGCTTCCAGCGCCGCCACCTACGGCGACGGGAGCTTGGGCTATTCCGACGATCTCGAACTCTTGCCCCGCCTGCGGCCCTTGAACATGTACGGATACTCCAAACACCTGTTTGATCTGTGGGTGCTCCACCACGGGCTCTTCGATCGGGTGGTCGGGCTGAAGTACTTCAACGTGTACGGCCCGGGAGAGTCCCACAAAGGGGACATGCGGTCGGTGGTGCACAAGGCATGGGGACAAATTCGAGAGACCGGCCGGGTTCGGTTGTTCAAGAGTTATCGGCCGGAGATTCCGGACGGGGGGCAAACTCGCGACTTCGTTTACGTGCGCGACGCCGTGGCCGTCACGCTGTTCTTTGCAGCCGATTGCGAGGTCGGCGGGCTGTTCAACGTGGGCACCGGCGTCGCTCGCACTTGGAACGACCTGGCGACGGCGGTCTTCGCTGCGATGGCACGGCCGGTTCAAATCGAGTACATCGACATGCCGCCGGAGATCCGCGACCGGTACCAGTACCACACGCAGGCGGAGATCCAAAAGCTTCGCGACGCCGGCTACGACGCACCGTTCACGCCGCTGGAGGAAGGCGTGCGGGACTACGTGGCGGCGTTGGAACGAGGTGAAACGGACTGAGCCACCGCTACAACAGCACGTTGGCGATCGCCGCGGTTAAGAAACACGCCAAGCTCCCGCCCACCACTGCCCGCACCCCCAATCGCGCGAGGTCTGGACGGCGCTCGGGCGCCATGCCGCCGATTCCGCCGATCTGAATGCCGATCGAAATGAAGTTCGAAAAACCGCACAACGCGTAGCTCGCCAGCACAGCTGAACGCGGACTGATCCAGTTCGGAGTTTCTTTGAGCGCCGTGGCGAAGTGGGTGTAGGCGACGAACTCATTCAGAATGGTCTTCTCTCCCAAGAGCTCCCCCACTCGCGCACACTCGTTCCACGGCACCCCCATTAACCAAGCCAAGGGAGCAAACAGGCGCCCAAACAGCCACTGCAAGGTGAGGTCAGGATGTCCGAACAGGCCACCAACCCATCCCACCCCAAGGTTCGCCAATGCCAGTAGGGACATGAACGCCACCAGCATGGCGCCGACGTTCAGGGCGAGTTGTAGACCCGTCTGGGCACCATTGGCGGCTGCGTCCAGCACGTTCACGCTGGGATCCCGGTATGGAAGCACCAGACGCCCCGAGGTGACAGGTTCTTCTGTTTCCGGAATCAGTAGCTTCGAAATTGCCACCGCGGCAGGCGCAGACATCATCGACGCGGCCACCAGGTGCCCCGCGATATCCGGAATATAGTCCCGCAGCAACGCGACGTACGCGGCCAGCACCCCGCCCGCCACCGTGGCCATTCCCGCGGTCATCACGCAAAGCAATTCGGACCGCGTCATGTCGCGGATGTAGGGCCGAATAAGTAAAGGAGCTTCGGTCTGCCCTACGAAAATATTCGCCGCGGCGCTGAGCGTTTCAGCCCCCGACGTTCCGCAGGTCTTGAACATGATCCGGGAAATGCCCATCACGATCCGCTGCATCACTCCGAGGTAGTAGAGAATGGAAATGAGCGACGAAAAAAACACGATCGTCGTCAAGACCTGGAACGCGAAGAAAAAGCCGAGGCTGCCATTTTGCCCCGGTGGGATGGCCAACGCATTGAACACAAATCGCGCCCCTTCGTACTGGCAATCCAACACCGCCCCGACCCCGCGGTTGATCGCCTCGAACACCCATCGGCCCGGCGCGGTACGCAACACCAGCGCGGCGAACACAAATTGCAGACCCAGCCCCCAGACCACTGGGCGCCACCGCACCCGCCAACGGTCGGATGACATCCCCCAGGCGAAACCGCAAAACGCCACCATCCCCACCACGCTGATCCAACGGCTGCTCACGCCCAACTTTTACCATGCACGGGCCTGCCCGACCATACCGATCCGACGCTTCATGGCCACTCCGCTTCGAAACCGATCGAACACTTCGCGGCTCCCACGGTAAACCCGATCGAAGGCATTGCAATGTCTACGAGGTTCGGGCTTTGTTCGGTCGGAGAGGTCCACTCAGGTCGAGCAGACCTCGAGCGACCACCGCGGACGGGCGAGCAAATCTCCGGCCCAGCTTGCGGGAGTTCGGCAGGTGAACCATGCTATTCTCATGAGGCTTCGTCTGATCGCATGCGAGATCTTCGCGCGCGAATTTCATGCCTGCGTCGCCCAGTCCCCCCATCACGTGGATGTCGAGTTTCTCCCCAAGGGTCTGCACGATCTACCCGGACAGGACATGCGCGCGCGCATTCAGGCAGCCGTAGATTCAATTTCTCCCCACACCTACGACCGGATCCTCCTCGGGTACGGGTTGTGCAACAACGGCGTGGCCGGCGTGCGTGCGCGCCACACCCCACTGATCGTCCCTCGATCGCACGACTGCATCGCCCTGTTTCTGGGCAGCCATGAACGTTATCTAGAGATGTTTCGCGCATGTCCCGGAACCTACTTTTTGAGTCCCGGTTGGATCGAACGTGCAGAAGTCGGCGACGAACTCCAACCACGCACCATCCTCCGACAGCTGGGCATCGCCGGCACCTACGAGGAGTGGGTGCGGGAGTTCGGGGAAGACAACGCCCAATATCTACAGTCCGTTCTAGGGGCACTGCCGGCGGGGTACCGACGCATCGTTTACATCCGTACCGGCGTAGGGCCCGAGGATGCGTTCGAGGCCGAAGCTCGCCGCCGCGCAGCCGACCAAGGTTGGGCCTTCGAATCAGTTCGGGGCGACACCGACTGGTTGCGGCAACTTGTGCACGGGCCTTGGCCACCGGACCGCTTTTTGGAAGTCCCGCCGGGGTACGCCATCCGCGCGGACCCATGTGGCGCCATTCTCGCCCTCGAGTGCGAACGCGCCCAGCCGGAACAGGTCAACGCGCCGCCAGCACCGAACACAACCGAAACAGTTCGGCCAGAAGCCGGGACGCCCTGAATCCTCCAACCGATTGCCGAACTCCATTGCCACGGGCGATGAGACGGACGAGCACATACGTGTGGCGCTGAAACAGGACACGGATGTGCTCCATCGCACTTCGCAGCGCGGATCGTCATCATGGGCGAACACCGTTCCGCCGCGTAGGATGCTGTGCACCTTCGACACAGAATCGCACCAACTCCGACCGCGGTCGCGCTCTGCCGGGCGTGTGCGGGTGGCTGTTCAGTGCAGGCCCTTTCCAGAACCCTGAGCGCTGCCTGTGCTGAGCAATGCCATGTGAGGCCGCAGTTCGGATACATCCACCCCGTTTCGGGAATGTCCGGCACCAGAACGCCTCCACAGCACGTGGCCATCGGCCGAGCGTACCTCGCCCACACAAATCCATCCACGGAGCGCGTTGATCAACGCAATGTCCTCCGCCCGTTGTAGATCGGTGACTCGGATCACTCGCTCGGCGAGTTTTCCCGTCCGTAGCCACCGCGCTCGATGACAACCCGGCAGCAACCCGCACGTCACGGGCGGGGTGTACCAACGCCCGTTGAGGCGGACGATAAGGTTGGCCACCGTGCTTTCAGTGAGTTCGCCTCGCTCGTTCTGAAGCAGCACGTCGTCCGCCGCCGGATGCTCGCGTCGGGCTCGGTGGTAGATTCCTCTTCGCGTCGTCTTGTGGCGTAACCACACATCCGAGGAAGAAACCCGCGCCGTGCTGAGTACCACACACCATGGAGATTCGCGGGCACGGGCCCACCGTTGGCTGGACACTTGAACCCTTCCGAATGGGTCCAGGGTCAGCCGAACCCGACGGGGTGAAGACTTCGACCAGCGTTGGCACGAACGACGCAATGCTCGAAGGACTTTGGCTGTGGAGCATGGAATGCCGAAGTACTCCGCAGAGGAACGCAAGCGTCGAAGATGCTCGCGGAGCAGGAAATAGCCGCGCTTCGGATCCCACCGCAAGGTCTCCAGAAGTCGAAACGGTTCGGGTGGTTCCGTGATCACTCGGGCCTTGAGAACGGTTTCGTCCCATTCGGTCTGTGGCCGGGAATCCCAGACGATTCCCGCGCCCACCCCGTACTGAGCGCATCGCGCATGCACGTCGAACCAAATGGTTCGGATGGCCACGTTGAAGCGTGCGCGCTGTCCGGGCGCGACCCAGCCGATGGCACCGCAGTAAACCCCGCGCGGTGCGGTTTCTAATACGGCAATCGTCCGCATCGCCTCGATTTTCGGTGCGCCCGTGACGGACGCGCATGGAAACACCGCAGCCAACAGGTCGGTCAATGGCGCCTGGGTGAGGGCCGAAACGGTGGAAGACATCTGCCACACTGTCGGGTGTTTTTCCACGGCCCACAATTGTTCCACGCGCACGGAGCCCGGGTTGGCGACGCGGCCCAAATCGTTGCGCACCATGTCCACGATCATGAGGTTTTCGGCGCGTTCTTTTTCCGAGTCTGCCAACTCCTTCGCCTTGCGCTCATCGGCGTCAAGGTCTGCGCATCGGGGCGCGGTGCCTTTCATCGGCCGCATCCGAACTCGCCGTCCATGCACATCGAGAAACAACTCCGGCGACACGGACGCAATGACCTACTCCGGGGTTTCGATAAAGGCGGCATAGGAGCCCGGCTGAAGGTCGACACACCGCCTCCACAGAGACCAAAGGTCCTCTACGTCATCCGCGTGCCATGGATACGTCAGGTTGACTTGGTAGACTTTGCCCGCTGCGATCGCCTCTTGGATACGTTGAACTGCGGCGCAGTAGTCAAGCGCGGAGACGCCGGGGCGCCATGCCACCGGTGCCACTTCGCTGACCGAACCCTGGGGCGGGCCGTGCACGATCCGTGGCGCATCGAACAAGCCAAACCACACCAGCGGAGATGGCGGATTGGGCCGAACGCTCATAGCCGGATCCAGCGCGGGCGCCGCTTCGTAGCTCAGGAAGCCTACGGCCCAGCATCCACAAGCCACCTCGTGCTCTACTTGGCGCAGCACCTCGAGCACCTCGTCGAGGCGACGAGTTTGTAGAACTGCCCGGGCACGAGCGAACCGGAGCCACGATCGCCGTTCGGGCCATGCGATCCACACTCTTCCTACGAGCGCTTCTCGGGTCATAGAGGCACGCGGCACGCGGTGCAGAACGCGCGGTTACAACGTCGCGCGTAACCGCGCTCGAAGCGCACGCGCAGCATCCGTTGGCAATGCCGGGTCCTCGAGGGCCCGCTGGTACAGGCGCCGGGCGTCCTCCCGGCGGCCGCTCATTTCGTAGAGTTCTCCGAGCAGCAAAATGGCATCGGGAAATACCGGCCGGCGGTCGGCGAGCTCTTCCAAAATGGTCTTCGCCTCATCGGTGCGACCGGCGCGGACCAGATAGTACGCATAGGTCCACGGATAGCGCGGATCCTGGGGCCGTAAGCGCGCGGCGCGCGCGGTCCACTCCAAAGCCTCCGCCAGATTTCGGTCGGCGAGAAGCACCCCCAGGTTGTAGGCCGCCTCGGCCATCCGTGGATCGCTCGCAGCGGCTTGTCTTAAGCACCGCTCGGCCCCTGCCGGGTCGCCCAGTTCCGCCAGGGCCAAGCCGAGGTTGAAGTTGGCCACCGCGTTTGTTGCGTCGCGCCCAAGGGCCTCGCGCAGCCATCGCACGGCTTCTTGCAACCGCCCTGCACGCGCTTGTGCCATTGCACCGTTGACCCACGGCATCAGTTGTTCCGGTGCAAGTCGCGTGGACTGTTCGAACGCTCGGATGGCCGCCTCGTATTCGCCGCGGTCCAAGTGCAAATTGCCAAGGTTGTAGTGGGACGCCCAATCATCGGGTCGCGCTTCCAACGAACGGCGGTACTCCCCCATGGCGGCCTGCCACGCTGCCCGTGCGTCCGCCGATACCGCATCCAACGGCAGCCCGGAGAGTCCTAACGCGCTTCGGATCCTCACCAGGCGATACTCATCGCGACAACCCGCCAGCAGCGCGTCCCGGTTCCGCGGGTCGGCACGGTGCCACGCCAAGAGTTCGGCGGCCGCTGCGCGTACCAGTGGCGACGGGTCCGAGGCCAAGCGTTCCCGCGCCACCGTGGGAACCCGGGCATCTAAGCAGGTGACCAACAACCGGAATGCGGAAGCTGCCACAACCTCCTCGCGGTTCGTCGAGCGTAGATACGTCAGCACCTCGTCCAAACGGCTCCAGTCGTTACTCCGCAACCGTTGAATCATGTACCCTAGGGCCAAGATCGGCGCTTGGTAGTCGCGGGATCGCCAAGCACGCACTTGGGTATTGGCCCACTGGGGCGTTTGGTTGGAGTGGCACAAGTTGCACGCGTTGGGCGATCCGAACGCGATCGTCGCTGCAGGAGCCGGTGGACGCATGGAGTGGTCGCTGCGGCGCATTTGGGCAAATTCAGTCATCGGCATATGGCACGAGACGCATTCGTTGCCCTTGCTGCCGGGCGGATGATGAGTATGCATCGGGGCGTTTTCCACGCGTTCCTTGTGGCACGGCAAGCACGCATGATTCGCAGTTTCCCCGTGGAAACGATACCGGCCGCTGGACGTGTGGCAATGAAGACAGTCCAGCGTGCCCCGCCGAATGCACGGGCTCATCAACCAAGAGGTGTAGGTGTAGTTTTCGCCGAGGTCTCGGCCATCCGGGTAGTAGTCCATGTGTTCCCACGTCACCAGGTCGTAGTGGTCAAAAAACCGTTGGCCGGGCACGAACCCATCCGTGAGCGGCCGCATCTTCGCGTGGCAAGGAGCACAGGTCTCGTTCCGCTGCTGTGGGGTGAGATCCTTCATCCGGATGATGGCGAGTTCCTTGGGCGGCGGCTCGCCTCGGGCCTGCGCGGACCGAAACCGCCGCACGTGCTCACTGCCAGGACCGTGACAGACTTCGCAGTTGATTCCTGGTTCGTTCCACGTGGTGTGGTAGGAATCCGTCGCGGGATCGTAGCCGCGGGACAGCTGACTCACATGGCAATCAAAGCACGACGTGTTGAACGTCAACGGACGCTCCTTCCAGTGAAGAGGCTCGTCCGGGATCCCTTCCACGTGCCGGACCATACTACCGGTCGTGTCCATCCACATTCGCTGGCGGACCTGGTACGCTAAGGGCATCACTTGGAGCCGGCCCCGTTCCAACATCGTGAGAAAATAGAACACGTTCTTGCCGCCCAACGTGTACAAGACCGGATAGGTCTTTTCCCCTTCGGGGCCCGTTTCGGTCATCTCGGCCCGGTTACCTTCCAACCGCATGTGGTAGGTGTAGGCCCCGATCGTCAGCGGCCGTTCCATCGGCGTGAGTTCGCCTCGCGCCAACACGGCACCAATCGGCTGCATCGCGCGCCCATGGTGCGAGGATTCCCACTTCGCATAGAACTCCGCATGGCAGTCCTTGCAGGCGGACGAACCCACGAAAATGGCATCCATCCCTCGCCGAACCGGAACCCACGAAATTTCCGCCTGCGCGTTCGTCTGGGCCCTGCAATCTCCCTCGCCCCACAATAGCTTCGCCCCGATCGCGACGGCCAACCAAGCCCCGCGCGAACAACTTCCACTAGAACGAGAGGAGTATTTGCCAAATGAACGCATGAGCGAATCCTTCGATTTCGTTCCAAATGCGACGGACCAGTTCGGGGTCTCCGGTGATCGGCGCAGATTCCGGCGCCTGCCACTCCCAGGGGCGCGCAACTCCCGGCGGTACATGCCACGGTCCCGACAACTCCGGAGCCGGTTCGGGCCGATGCGCATCCTTTGCCGGAGGATGTACCTCTAGTGACGTAGGCGCGCCACTGTAAACGCCAAACTCCCGTGCAGCCTCTGTCATGGCACGCACGTTCTCCGGGCGTATTTCATTCTGCATGATCGCACACGCGTCGAGAATATAGCCGCCATCGCGGCCCACGTCATGGATCAACGTCCGCACAACTTCACGTACTTCGGCCGGGCTCCGGTATGCAAGCACAAAGTTGGGCACGCCGCCACTCAAGGCAAACTTGGAGTGAAGCTTTTGATGCGCCAACCGAATGTCGCCGCGGTCCACATGGTACACGATGCTGCGTTCCGGCAACTCTGCAAATCGGTCCAAATGCGCGTCCCAATTGCCCTCGGCATAGAACAGCGTCTGACGACCATGCCGCCATAGCTCCGTAATGATTGGCTTCAACGTAGGCCAATATATGCGCTCGAAGTCCTCCGTCGAAACAAATGGCACGCACCCCCGGTGCATCCAAAACCCAATCGGTACTAAGCCGGCCGGGTCCGATGTGGTCAACGCCACGTGAAAGAGATGGGGCATCAGGGTCTCGCACGCCTGACGCACTTTCTGGGGCCGCTCGACAAGATCTTCCGCCAGGCCCAAGTATCCACGAAGTTTGTCCGCCAGAATGTCCATCGGCGCTTTGAGGATACCAGCGATTGCCGAGACCGTACCGCACTCTTCCCGCATACGGCGCACCTGTGGGCCGAAGTCATGAAAATAGTTGAGCATTGCCATGGCGCCTTTCACCAGCGCGAGCATACTCCGATAGGTGTTGGGCTGCCCTGGCGCAACAATTTCGCTCGACACCCGCGGCAGCCACACCTCGTACAAAAACGCTGTGGGGTCCGCGATCAGGGCATCGTACTCATCCGCCCGCATATAGGCATGTTCCGCATCCGGCTCGCGGTACTGAAATCCAGTGTCGGGGGGAACTTCGATCCCTGGGATTCCGTAGTATCGCAACCCTAATGCCTGCGTGAGGCCCGTCCACACATACACCATGTTGGCCACCGTGGCATCCCAGTCGTAGTCCTTGCAGCAACGAATAATCGCCTCAAAGGCAAGGCGGTAGTCGTGGGTGACCTGCTGACAGGTGTAGCCACAATGCACCGCCGTCATCTCCGCCGCAAATGGCCGCACAGGCACGCGGTCGGGTTTTTCATTGCGAAGCGCCGTCACGTATCGGCGCAAACGCTCCTGGTACAGGGCCTCCATCGGGGAATGAGTCGCCGTCGTCGCGTTCATAGCCAGCTCCTTGTGCGTCGTCTTCAGCCTACACCGGCGCCCCCGAACCGCCAAGAGCGACGAGATGTTGCCCTTGCCCCTCCCCACGTCAAAGGGGCAGAACGACTTGAACCGCCTAACCCACCCTACCAGCCGCCGAGTCAGCTCACTCGCCCACACCTGGATCCGGAATCCACCCTTCGCGCATTAGGGCGGCCGTCATGTTCCGCGCTCGGCGAATCATGCGCTGGGCCTGCTCGTACAACTCGTCGTACGATGCCGCCCGCCGTGCCAGTCCTCGCCGGATCGCCTCCGTGCCCACGTCGGCAGCCTCTCGTACAAAGACTTCCCAATCCTCCATCGTGGGCAGAATGCGGTCGGCCGCTGGGGCACTCACCGAGTTCGCAAGCGAACGTGCAGCCGCCAAACACAGCTCGTCCGTGATGGCGCGTGCCTGTACATCCAAGACTCCGCGGAACAACCCGGGGAAACAGAGAGAATTGTTCACTTGGTTCGGAAAATCTGACCGACCCGTCGCGAACACCGCCACACCCGCTTCCGCGGCTTCCCACGGCCAAATCTCCGGCACCGGATTTGCGCACGCGAACACGACCGCACCCTCGCACATCCCGCGGAGCCACTCCGCCCGCAACGTCCCCGGACCCGGGGTCGAACAGGCAATCACCACGTCCATTCCCTGGACCGCCTCCGCGATCCCGCCTTGCCGCCGTTCGTGGTTGGTCCGCTGGCACAGCTCCCACTTGGCCCGAAACCGATCCCTCACGGCTTCGATGTCCGACCGGTGCGGTCCCAAGATGCCCCGACTATCCACCACGACGCACCCGGCGGGGTCCACACCACTCGCAAAGGCCAATCGAGCGGCGGCGGTATTCGACGCCCCGGAACCGATGAACGCTATCCGGATGGCATCCAACCTTTTGCCGACTACCTTCAATGCGTTGATCAAGCCGGCCAGGATCACAGTGGCCGTACCTTGTTGATCGTCATGCCACACTGGGATCGACGCCCGCTGTTGAAGGGTGTCGAGCACATCGAAACACCCGGGCTGTGCAATGTCCTCGAGGTTGATGCCACCGAACGACGGTTGAAGAGCCAAGACGAGTTCCGCAATTGCCATAGGGTCATGAACATCCACCACGAGCGGCACCGCATCCACTCCCCCCAAGTACTTGAACAGCAGGGCCTTGCCCTCCATCACCGGCAGGCCGGCTTCGGGCCCGATGTTTCCGAGCCCCAGGACCCGACTACCATCGCTGACCACTGCGACCGTGTTCCAGCGATTCGTCAGCTCGTAAACCCGCTGGGGATCAGCCTGAATCTCCCGACACGCCGCCGCAACGCCCGGGGAATACCAGATCGCAAAATCATCGTAATCTCGGATCCGGCACTTGATCGCGGTCTCGATTTTACCGCGGTAGAACGGATGTAGGCGCCGCGCCTCTCGGGCGGGCCATTCTACTCGCCGAAGTAATGCCTCGACGTCTCGTGGGGTTGGGTTCGTCATCGTAGCTCCACGCTCGCTGTTCTGTGTACCTAGAACAAGCAGGGGGAAAGTATGCTCTTTCGCCCGCTCGATTGCGACCAGATCACCATCGCCTTTCTCGACCGCCACTTTGTGGAAACGATCGCGGTCCGTTTCGAATGCCCTTCCGCTAGAAGGGATCTCCCTCGCACTGAAGTTTTTGTGGACAATGAATTGGCGTGCCCTATGCGGACAAGAAGATCCGGAAATGAGGAACCAACCCCAAACCCACAGGTTCCCCCGAGGGGGAACCGGCGCGACGCCGTCCGATTCTCGCTACAGCGCGAGCTCCAAGCCGTCCAGCGACGGATGCGCGGCGAAAACCTCGAATTGGTCTGAGAGGGGCCGGGCGTGACCACGGCCACCCTTAAGGTCGAGCGCCAAACGCTCGAACGCGGTGGTCTGGCCGCCCTCCAATGTCGCCACGCCAGGGCCGAATGTGTCGTAGGGGGTACACGCCGCCAAGAACGACGACCGTTTCGAAGCCCTCGGAGCGATCCGCTAAGGTATTCGAGAACACTTCGGCGGGGTATGCTGCGGAGATCGCCATGGCCTGTCGCTCTGCCATAACTATGGCAACGCCGAGCTTTCCGAAGTAGTCCAAAACCAACTGCGGTGGGGATCAAAGCTCCCCGGCCCTTGTACGCAAACCCGAAAGACAACGGCTGCACGGAACGCTTCACTCGAACCCTCAAGGGGAACCTCTTCTGGGTCCACTCCGTCGTCATTGTGAAGTAACTCCGTCAGGCTCTTTTGGCCTTCAAAGACCTCTACAACCACCCTGGCTTGTCAACGACTTGGGGTCCGTCCGCTCAAGCCCGCTAGCCCTCTTGGAGTCGTTGCATGAATAACTCTTCCCACTGGTCCAAAAAACCTGGTGCACTACAGAGCAAGGAACCGAACGTCGGACGTGACAATCGGACGTGTTCGTGCCATTGTAAGAATCGGAAGCGTTCAACCAGGTGGTGTCATGAAGCAGTGGTTCCGACCAAAGTCCGCGACGGCGTCGCGACGTGGGGTGACCTTGACGGAAATGCTGGTGATCATCGGAATCATCGGCATCCTCATGATGATTTTGTTGCCGTCCCTGGGATCCGCGATGGAAAAAGCACGTCAGGCAGCGTGCGGGAATAACCTCGGTCAGTGTTACAAACTCGTGTTGCAATATGCCACGGAAAACGCCGGACGCTTGCCGGCGGGGAACGCAAGCAACCCGACACGGTTCTACACGGCCACCAACACACCCATCGTGTTCTACATGGCCGAACGAAACTTGCCCTCCGCAATCTGGTATTGTCCCTCCCTGGCCCGCCAGGAGCCTCGCGAGCGCAGCCCGGTCAACTGGATCAACCCGGATCTGCGGAGTCTTGGCAGCGCGCGCGTGTTCTCCATCGGTTACGGTTACCATGGCGCGCCCGAGGGCCCCGTGGCCGCCTACCAAGTACCCCTCGCGTACAACATGGCCGATCTGGACGACCGGATCGCAGTGATTACCGACATTTGCTCTGCCCCACCTGGTGCTGCTCCCGAAGGGCGGTTAGTGACTGGATGGACAACGTTCCCCCATCGCGGTCCCGGCCGGCCCGAAGTATGCAAGGTGGCCACCGGCAGCGGCAGCGTGAACAATAAACCTAAGGAGATGATTGTTCGTTCCTACTCCTCCCCTGCCATCACTCTCTACTGGTAATGGGATCTCGCGCGTGCGTACGGTCGCCACGGACCATTTCGACGCCGTCCCTGCGGAACAACCTCGAACACACACTCCGATTCTGGGTTGGGTTACTGAACCGGGTTTCGGACAGCTTGCAAGGCCGCCCGCACTGCCTCAAGCTTTACGGCCGTTTCTAGACACGTGGAGCAGTCTCGCACGAGTCCAGCCAAAGCGAGTTCTTGGACGTAAGCTTCCTCGATATGGATCGCACGTTAGTAGTGTTCATCAGTCCTCATGGCAACGGACATGCGGTGCGCGTGTGTGACGCGCTCCGCGAGCTCTGCCGTGGGTCGGCCCCGCGGATTGTAGTCGTTTCGACTCAGCCACGGTCGTTCCTACGCAGCCGCCTGGGCGACATCCCTTGGCACCAAGTCGAAGACGCGTTCGATCCGGGCATGTGTCAAACGGACTCGGTGAAAACGGATCTCGACGCTAGCTTGGAGAAGGCGCTCGAGTTCAGTCGCGTGCGCGAACAACGGATCGAAGATGCAGCGAGACTGCTACGCGATCTCCGAGCCGACGCGGTATTCTGCGACATCCCGGGCGTGCCGCTCCGAGCCGCCCGCGAGTTGGGAATTCCGGCCATTGCGATGGGTAACTTCTCGTGGAACTGGATCTTCGAACAGCTCGCCCCGCATGACTCCCGTTGGCTCGAACCGGCCCGGAAGTTTCGAGAGGACTATGCCACCGCGGATCTGTTGCTTCGCCTACCGTTTCATGAGCCCATGGACGCGTTTCAGCGAATCGTCGACATCGGCCTGTTGGCCTCGCCGGGGCAACCGCGCCGCTTAGAGCTCGCTGAGCGCACAGGCGCACCGATCGCAGCGAAATGGGTATTATTGTCGTTCAGCAAGTTGGATCTTTCTTCAGCCGCCGTGGAGCGGATGTCCGAACTGGCGGGGTTTTGCTTCTTCACCGTGCGACCCCTGGAATGGTCCGCGCCCCGGTTTTATGCGGTAGACCGAGAGATGTTCCCCTTCGCGGACGTACTGGCTTCGTGTGATGTGGCGCTGACGAAAACCGGGTTCGGCATTGTCTCGGAATGCATTGTGAACGACCGCCCGATCGTCTTCGTTCACCGGCCCGAGTGGCCGGAGTCTGCCTTATTGGTGGGCGGCATTCGACGTTACGTACGGCACGCCGAGCTCTCTGCGGACGCGCTCTACGCGGGGGAGGTCCAACCGGCCTTGGAGACTGCTCTTCGGTGTGAACCGCCGAAGGCCACACTCCCGCGCGATGGAGCCCGCTGTGCAGCGCGATGGCTGGCATGGGCCCTCCGCGGGCAACCAGAATGGCGTACCTGGCAGGAGTCGAACCTGCAACCCCCAGATCCGTAGTCTGGTGCTCTGTCCAGTTGAGCTACAGGTACGCCGGAGATTTGCAGCAGCTCAATCTACCCGGTCTCTGCCGGCCCCGTCAAGCGACTCACTCCGGCTGTAGCCACACCCGCGCGCGGTGGATGCGCAATACGCCATTGGTGTCTAGTCGGTATTGAAGGTGGAAGGGGGAGCCGGTTCCGAGAAGATTCGACCATCCAGGTTGCGCGACCCAGTTGGTCGGCCACCCCGGTCCCTCCGCAGTCTCTAGGGCATACCGCCGCGCGAGCCCCTCGTAACCAGGAGCCGACGATGCAGATCGCGTTGGCAGCGTCACCACGACCCAACCGTTCGACAGCGAAATCTGAATCCGGAACACATCGTTCGAATCTGTCGGCGAGGTTCCGGTGCTGTACTCCAGACGGTCCGGCAATCCGTCCCCGTCGGAGTCCTGCGCCGCACCAATCGGATCCAGCAAGCCGAGTCCCCAGTGAGCTTTCCAGCGGTCGGGCAAACCATCGCCCGCGCTCGATTCCATGGCCCCCCGTCCATTGGGCGTCCCGCCGATCGCCCCAGCCGTCCAATTCGTGGGATCGTTCCCATACGAGCCCAAGTGAATTCGACGAATACTCCGCCCCGTTCCCACCACCGCAGGCCACGGCGGCGTCGTCCCGTATTCCACCTCCTCCACCACGTCATAGATCCCAGTGGTTCCGATGTATTCCAACGGGCGTTCAAACCAAACTCGATCGCCTGCGTTGTCCAACCGTCCGGTGAACGGCCCATAGATGGGGTAGCCGTTGGGCAATCCATACATCGCCCGAAACACGGCCGGGTTCGTGCCACAGATCACAAACGTTTGCAGCGCCGTCGCGATGGTGAATGACGGAAACTCAAAATTACCTGCACCTCCGAACCGCCACCGGAAACTTGGCGCCGATGACAAGTACAGCGGAATGTTCGTTGGCGACAGACAGTAGACCTCGACGTACTCCACGCCGTTGCTTTCCGGCGCGTACTGCACCTCGGAGAACACCAACGGTCCTACGCACGGGCCAGCATTCGGAGCTCCCGGAGTGGGCCATCGCTGGTACACGTAACGGACCTTCCCGTCGCTCCGGACATGCCGACCGATCGTGGCCTCACATTCCGTCGGGCCGAACGTAACCACTTCACGGTATCCGGTCGGACGCCCGTTAGAGTCCAAACCCGACGACAGGACCACTTGGTCTCCGTACTCGCTCAGCGAAAACGCGTTGGTACCTTGCGTGGCAGCACCAAAATGATTGGTGGTGTTGAACACTACGAAGCCGTGCGCCGGCAGCGTGGTACCGTCCGGAATCCGATACTTGAACGGTTGTTGCTCGGTATCACTGAGCCACCACCCGCCCAAGTCCACTGGCACATCCAACGTGTTATAGATCTCGATCCAATCGCCTACGGGCGAGTCATCCGTGTGCGCTAAGATCTCGTTGATCACCACGGTCTCCGGCAAAGGAACCTCGTTAGGATCCGGCCCGCCTGGGCTTCCCCCATACCTCGAGCTGGGCCTCCAACCCGACTTTCGGTTCCACTGGCCCGGGTCATCCCAAATCTGTCGCAATGTTAGCGAAAAACCTTCCCCGTCCGTGATCGGATACCAGTCGTCATCGTACATAAAGGACTGGATTACACCGAAGTACTGATGGGAGAGCGTCAGGGGCTCACCCGCGTTATCGAGTTTCCCCGAATACACGCCGGCAATTTTCATTCCGTTAGTATTGTATGCCGCTGCGAACGCAGTCAGGTCTTGCACCACCAGCACGTATTCGCCGGGCAGGAGCCGCGACACCCGTCCGGTCGAGAACGAAAACGAAATGCCCTCGGTGAACATGAAACCGCTCAAGTCCACCTCGCTCGTGTCGGCGTTGTACAACTCCACATATTCCAACGGCGCGTTGTTCGGCGGGTGGTAGTAAAGTTCCGTGATCACAAGCCGCGGAAGTTGCTCGCTAAGGAACGTGGCCTCGGACACCGCCGACCATTCCCCGGAGTCGGATAACACCCGCGCGCGAATGTAAAGGGAACGGTCAAGCACGATGCCATTCGTGTATAGGATTCCCGCGACCCCGCCCCCGGGCGCGCGAGGATCCGCGCCATCCAACGCATAGTAAATGTTGCCCCCTGCATTGGTGTTCACCAATTGGATTACCGCGCCGTTGGTCAGCGGGCCCGAGGGCCGCACGAACAACGGTGGCCCGGTAGCAGGCCACACATCGTTGGTTCGAAAATGAACGAACAGATGCCCGGGCCGGTCTTTAAACCAATTCGTAAACCTGCTCAAATAATTACCTACGATCCCGCTCCCGCGCATATAGGTCAGCAACGGATCCGCCTCGGACTTCAACCGCGAGAACCGCTGCCAAATATTGCTATCCGTCAGCGCGCCATCATTGAAAAAGTGGCGGTGGATCCGATCGGCCATCAACAGGCGAAATTCGGAACTCTTTTGCAAAGCGCGGTAGAGAATCGCTGCGCGGGCGTTGGGGTTCGTGTTGGTTTTGAGCTCGTAGAGGATATCGAAGTTCGTCAGCTTGTTGAACCCGCCGATCGCCCCTTCGGCGTCCCACATGAAAAACCGCCACTTGGCCCCCGCGCGCCGCTCGCGAGCCATGAAATAGTTATTGTGGGGCCAATCGCCCGTCGCGCCATAGGCGTTGACGAGGATGTAATCGGCGAAGTTCACGACGTCAATCTGTTCACAAATGGCCATGTAGTTCGTGAGCACGGCCAAGTTGGAGTTGGTTGCCTGGTACATGAATGCGTTCAAGGCGACCAAGTCGCCCTCGTCCACACCGTTTTGATTGATGATGTCCCAGTCCTTGGTGCTGTTAAACCGCTGCTGGAAGAAGTTGATGTCGTAACGCTCCACGGGATTGTAATACGCACGGAAAATTCCGTTCACGTAGAGCGACGCAATGATGCCCTGCGACGCGACTTGTCCCATGTCCGCCATGGTGCGACGCATGAATTCATCAATGACGAAGGGCCGGTCCCAGTCGTTTTTGCCTCCCCGCAACCGCAGGCTTTCGTACCCCATCGGCGCTGTCCGGCTTGGCGAGAGCTCAATGGTAAAAGGCTCCAGGCCATACACCTCTCGGAAGTAAAGGTTAAATTGCGGCTTGTTGACGTGGGGGTGGTCGTACCAACCTGTGGACATATTCTGCAAAATGTATCGAGGCCGCGTATAGGTGCTTCCCGCCAACCGAAGACCCGCATGAGTGCCATACACCACACTGGTCGCGCCCGCGTTGGTCATGGGGTATACAAACTCCACCGACACGGGGCGCTCGTAGGGGTGACCTCGCTGCATTGGAATGTTGTAGTCGAACACCGCGTTGGTCGCTCTCCACACGCCCCCGCTCCACCACCCGCCGACGATCGTGGTCACGCCATTGGGTTTGTGGATGGCTTGGTTCCAATCGCCGGCGAGGAACACCGCTGGACGGTCCCGCAGCAGCGCAGGTGGATTCACCCAAAACGAGCGCGAGACTACCGGCGAAGGGATCCAACCCGGCCAAAACGCCCGGGCACGAATCGTCGCGGTGGTACTGAGCGGTATCGGCCCACTGTACACCTGCCCCCCATTCTCGTCTGGCTCACTGCCATCGACCGTGTAGCGGATGGTCGCTCCCGCGAAGGCACTCGTAATAACGACCGTGATGGAGTTGGTGTACAGCCCCCCCGCCGTCGCGAACCCGGGGGCGGGCACGATCCCGGGTAGGGTCGGCCCCACATTAGTGGCACCAGGAGTGGGGATGGGGAAGTAGCGCCACACGCCGTCAGCATCACTCCAACCATAGCTGTAGAAAGGACTTTGTGGCGGGTAGGGCGCCCACTCGCTTACCACATTGCCCCAGGGGTCCACGAGCGCCAAATACTCGCCCTCGCTATCGAGCTTGAAATTCGTGTGCAACGCCGGAGCCGTCGGATCGCGAATGTTATAGCCGGTACACAACACCACCAGGTACCCGCGCGCAGGGATGCTCACGGTTCCCGGAAACAGCCACTTCCGCGGGGAACTCCGGCTGTCGGTCAAGCTCCAAC
>CAACVY010000041.1 GCA_900661335.1 uncultured bacterium
GCCTCGCGCGGAGGTTCCGGCGGCGGCTCCAGTCGAACGTCTCCGAGGCGACTGGCTATGCGGACTAGTTCGGGCAGCCGGGCAGGGTCGGCCAGGTCCAGCGTCCACACTGGCAGGATGCGGCCGCGGACTTCCCCGAGCCATTGGCGAACGATACGCCGCACGATTTCCTCATCGTGTTCCGCGGTGGACGGCTCGACCGTAAATGGCACGGGCACACGGCAATCCAAGGAATGGTCTCGGAGCTGTCGCAAGCAGAAAGCATGGAGGGTGCCGATGGGCGCGCGATCATAGTCGGCCAAGGCTGCTTCGAGCCGCGTCGCAGCGTCTTCGCGGTGTTCCTTTCGGGCACGAGTTAGCTCGTCCACAAGCCGGCGTCGAATGCGGTCGCGGAGTTCTGCGGCGGCGGCGGTGGTGTAGGTAAGCACGAGGATATTCGCCACCGTGAGGTGGGAGCGGTTCAGAAGCAGGCGCAGGTACAGTTCAGTGATGGCGTGGGTCTTCCCTGTGCCGGCGCTGGCTTCGATCCAGTGTCGGCCATAAAGCGGAATGTCTGCCAAGTCGAACGAACGGTAGCTGGTGTCGGCGGGGTCAGTCACGGAACAACGCCTCCCGAAGAGGTTGGTACAAGCGCCGTGCCCATTGGGCCAACTCCTGCGTCCATGGTGGGTCCTCCGAGGGATAGAGGGATGAGTGCAGCACGTATCGCCGACGCCAGCCTTTGGAGAACTCGGAGCCGAGCCAAATATCGCGCAGGCGATCTCCCACTTTGTTGGGATCGCGCGTGGTCAGTTGTTTGCGGGCGAATTGAGGCCATAACGGCAGGAGTTGGGTGAGGCCAGTTCGGTAGGCTTCCAACCAGTTCGCTAGATTGCGTGCAGCCTCCGGTGCGGGTGGCAGAGTATGCATGCGATCACCAATCAACCAGTGCGTGGTCGGTTGGACTCCAGGTGGGGGGGGCGAGGCTGAGCAGCAAGTGCTCTAGCCAAGGCTCGATGAGATCACTCCACCACTCGCCGGATTGGCACCACCGAACCAGTCCGCACGCACGCAGGTCCGTCCAGCGCACCCACAGGGTGACGTTGTGAGCGGTGAACTGAGTTTCCAACGCAGGCACGGGCTCTTCGCGCAGCCAAGGTTCGAGTTGTTCCCAAACGAAGTTGGCCTGGCCTTCCCAGCGGCGTAGGTACAACTCGACGCTGGCGGCGGGCGAGAAGAGGCCGGCCGCGCGCAAGATCGTACTCAGAGGGCTGGGGCGCTGGCCCGTGCGGATCGCGGTGGCGACCCACTGCCGCAAGTAGTCCTGCGCTGGAATGTCCTGGCTCCAGACCACGGGCTGATCGGGCAGATCCCGTTCAAGCCGGGGAGCACGGACGCCTAGGCAGAGGCGGAGCGCCTCTCGAACTGGATCGCGGAAAAAGCGCGCCAGCTCTGCGGGAGTGACCACCCAGCGGGACTCGGGGTCCGATCCCTGCGTGTCGGCGTCCTCCAAAGGCAGCGGCCAGGTGTCCTGGACGTCCTCGAAGGGTGTGGATCCTTCGTGACGCGCTTCCAAACTGCGGTAGTACGCGACGGAGTAGCTGAACAGGCGTGGATCGCCCCCGTAGTAGCGCGGGCTGAACGGATGCAGGGGATGCTGCACCCAGACATGGGCTCGCGCGCGGGGATCGAGCCGATCGAGTGCATCGAGAAGTTCCGACACACACACCGACGGGGGAACCTCGCGGTCCGTCCTAGGGTCGCGGCCGGTGTAGCTGATGAAGAGGCCATCGCGCGCGGCCATCAGCGTTTCCAGAAAGAGATAGCGGTCGTCCATTCGCCGATCGCGATCTCCGCGACAAACTGCAGCGCGGCGGAAGAGATCGAAATTCGGCCGGGGGTTGGAACGCGGGAACGACTCGGAGTCCATGCCGAGAATGCAAATGACCCGGAACGGGATGCAGCGCATGGGCACAAGGTTGCAGCAGGTCACACCGCCGCTCAGCATTGGCGCGGCGAGCACCGTGGGGTCCAACAGGTCTTCCAAGGCGGCACGGACCAGCGCGCGCGGTACCGGCTCGTCGAGGCCAAGCTCTTGTGTGCACTGGCCCCACTGCTGGATTCGAGCGCGAAGTTCCGACCATTCGCGATAGTCATCGGGGCCAGGTGCGCACAGACGGTCGAGCACGGCGATCAACCGGCGAGCCCACTGTGGGATCGAGGCGGGCGCACGCAGACTTTCGACGCACTCGCGCAGCGAATCCACGAAGGCGCACAGGAGTCGGAAAGGTTCCAGCTCCCCGACGGGGCAAGGCAGCAAGCCGGCGATCGTATAGGTGGGCGGGGTTCGCAGGACGGCACCGAGAATGAGGCGGTCCATACCGAAGTCCCACGAGCCGGGCTCCGGCGTGGATGCGTCAGCGGACCAGCCACGGCGAATGTGGGCCTGTTCGATCCAATCGCGTACCCGCGACAGGGCCTCTGGCGAGAATCCGAAGCGGCGTGCGATCGGCGGCAAGCACAGCAAGTCGTACACGTCTGGCGCCGTGGAGTCGGTGTCCACCAACCGCAGGATGCGCTGGAGAACGTCTGCCAGGTGGCCGACGCGTAGCGGGCTGCGATCCGCGATAGAAAAGGGGATGCGAGGTTCTTCGCCACCGAACACCGCTTCGATCAGCGGGGCATACCGATCAATGTCGGGCGCGGCGACGAGGATATCGCGGGGCGTGAGGCCTGGGAGGCGGTCGAGGCAATCCAAAACGTAATCGCGGAGCACTTCGAGTTCGCGGCGTGGTGAATGGCAGCAGTGGACTTGAACGGAGCGGTCGCCCTCCGGCCATTCGAAGTGGCCTGACTCGTAGGGGTGATCGGTGGGTTCGTCGGGCACAAAATCGCGAATGCGTTGTTGCAGGGCCTGCAACGCGGTAGTGGGCGGAGTGTCCTGTGTGGGGCCAACTTCTTCCCATTGGCCTTCGGTCACGTCGCAGAGCAATCCGAGGTAGTCGCGGCCCAAGCGGCCATTCGTGGAGAGCAACGAAGGGGCGGGGCACTTGGGGGCCGGCCGCCGGGCACGAGGCGAGGAAATATCAAACCACATTTCCTTGCACGGGTTGAACGCGAACAGGTGCACGTCCACCCAGCGAGCCACCGCGTGGAAGGCATGGACGTATAGGGGGGGCAGTGCGGACAGCCCGAACAGCACGAGTCGGTTTGGCCATCCATTCGGCTTGGCGGAAGTTTGCTGGACGGCGCGAATCAGCGAGACGACCAATTCGCCAGGTCCGGCCGCGGCCATCCGGTTGCGCGCGGCCAACCACAGGCGGGCGGTCCACTCCGCGAGCTCGCGCGCCGGGTCGAGTTCGGATGGAGTACGCCCATGTTGCCATGCTTCGATCCATTCAGGGCGATAGATCTCGTACTGTTCGAACTGAGCCGCGAGGGAGCGTGCCAAATACCAGCGGTGGAGTGCGTCGGGATCATCCGCCAACTGTTGGCGATAAAACGGCGGCCACAGGTCTGGGTTTTCCAACAAGCCGAAGAGGGTCCATTGCAACCGTGTGCGATCCCACGTGGGCGAGCCAGGGGGGAGCGAGGTGAGCTGGCGATAGAGTTCCGCGAGCGCAGCCTGAGGAAAGGGATAACGCGCGAAGCCCCAGGCGCCGAGTCGCTCCGCCAGCCGCATGGCCAGCCACCGCTCGACGCCCCGGTTCGGCACCACCACGATTTCGGGTTGCCACAAATCGGTGAGCGGCTGAGCCTGAAGGTACTCCGCAAGCCGATCAGCTAGCCGTTCAAGCCGGTCACTGACGTAGACATAAAACATGGAGTCGGCGAACGCCTTGCTCACTTTACCCAGCCCCATCGGTGTTGTCATCTGCCCAACCATGCCGTGCGGAACCCACACCGCCAATGGCCACCATGGCAGGGCGGCAAGGCAGAAGGCTACGGTGGGGATCCGCGGGTCTCGAACAGACGCTCATCCGGCGCGTGCACGGAGTCGACGACGCCGACATGCACGACGTCCTGGGACGGCAGTCGCAAGGTTTGGCTCGAGCATCGAAGGAGGCGCCGACGCCATGCGTTGCGCCAGGGGAGGTTGGGATAGCCCCACGCCGTGAGCGACGTTCACTGCGCAGCTTGATGCGTGACGATGGGCACGTAGCCCACTTCCAGTCCGGGAGGTGGCGTCACGAGCAGCGCGGGGTCCAACGTCACCAAGTCGCCACGGCTTAACGGCGGCATGTACTCGCGGTCCGGTGTCCACATGGTGTGGATGACCTCGACCATCTTTTGCAAGCGCGCCTTCTTTTCTTCGCTCCAGTTGTACTGCTGGAACGACGGCTGATCGATGAACCGATACCAGTAGTAGGTCACCACGGAACCATCTAGTAACTTTGCTTGGAATGGACCGCGCACTGGACCGGGACGGGCCCAGGCGCCTGTCGTCGGGGAGGTGTAAGGTCGGCCGGGGCGAAGCGGGAGGAATTTGACTTCCGCCAAGCCGGTTTCCGCTGGCACTTCGGAAGGATGGACCGGCACCCAGTGGTCGCCTTCATAGCGGAAATAGGACGGGAACTGTCCCGGGGCGAGGGGCGCGTTCGTGGCCCATTGCAGGCCCCAAGAAACGGGGTCCAACACGACAGGCTGGAAGAACTTCTCCAGCCCTTGGATGGGGAGGTCGTCTTGCCGCAAGGGGGGCATTTGAGTGAACAAGCTCGGCGGTTTCCACATTCCGCGCGGGTCGAATTGGCCGCTGCACGGGGCACCGCCGTCGCGCCAGGCTCGGACCGCGTCGTACAAGGCGGCGCGCGAGTAGTACACCACATCGCGGACCAGACAAGCCCGCCCATCCGGGCCCACGGGGAAGCGCAGCTCAGGGATCTTTGAAAATCGCCGGCCCAGCGCGTCGCGTGCTTCCCAGCGGGGGACCGTGTTGATTTCCATGGCACCTCCTCCCATGCGGCCGGGACGCGAGTCGAGGCCGCGGCCGTAGACGAACGGATAGCTCCGGCCGATTTTGCTCCAGGTCTCCGGAATGTAGAACGCGATAGGCCCGCGGAAGTTCGCGGCAGTGAGAAAACACGTCCACGATTGCTCGCCGGTCGGGGGCTCACCGGCCGAGGGTTCGGTCAACGGCAGGGCCATCCAGGCGTAGCCCAGAAACTCCCCATTGGGTCGGCCCGCGAACGGAAGACCGTCGGGCGGAATCAAGAGCCGGTTGCTCAATTGGGCAAGGCCGAGTTGGTCGTCGGGAAGTGCCGTATCCGAATAAAAGAACGACCAGCCTGGCGACCCGATTTCGTAATCGTAGCACTGCGGCGTGCCATTCATGCTGAACTTCGGTGGGCCGTACGGAAAATGATTGCCGGCCCAGTACCCCAAACCGCCTTCAATGGTTTGAAAGACGCTGCTCCAGGTCGGGCCACGCTCTTTCCAGCGTCGCGCGCGGGTGCCCTCAGGGCACAACGGCGTGTCGCGGTTGTCGCGGTTGTCGGGCATGATCCAGCAGCCGGCTAGGCCAATTTGGAAGTTGGCCGGCGGACCGTCCACCAACGACCACGCCGCCGAGTAGAACCCCATGCCGGCGCCATAGCCCTCGGGCGGTTCAGGGGTTCGAAAACTGATGTAGCCCTGAAGGCCCTTCGATCGTAACTCTGGCGGGCGAGCGTGCACCGCCCGATCCCCACAGACCTCTCCTGCCATCGCCATCACTCCCATTACGCCAAGCCATGCGCGTGCAAGCGTGGCACCCATCCTGGACATCTCACAGTTTCCCGTTTCGTGGTCGTGGTTCGCGAAATTCCGGATCGCAGTTGACCGTGCGATACCGCCAACGATCATCTCGCGTTTGCGAGCAGAAAGCGAGCCGTGCATCGTTCCGGTCGCCGTCCGCTGGGCCGTTGGGATCCGTTGCCTCGATCCGGCGCAGGAACTACTCGTTTGGACGGTTTGAGTGTTCGCTATGCGCGTATAGGTCCGCGCGCGATTCGAGTTCAGCCATGATGGGTTCACCTTGCTCTTCTGAAACGCGCACCATCCATGTTTTAGTAGGACCATGCTGTACGCCGGTCTGACTGGGTGAACGCCGTGCTAGACTAAAGGCAGTTCATTGATGCGTGTTCCGTCACGGGTGGGCTTTGTTTCGAACGGATTGAGTCTGGTGGTGGCACTGGGTACTTGCTGGGGGGCGGACATCCTCAAACCCGCGACCGCCGCCGGATCCACATCGGCCTCGAACGCACTCCGAGGTATCCGTCGGCACTCCGCCGCGAATCCCCTTCGCCAAGTGGCGAGGCACGAAGACGTCCAGGGATTCAAGGTGGGCGTTGGTGCCACCTCAACGTAGCCACGCCTGCAAGGCCCCGTGTGCACCTCGCGACTTAGGGAGTCGCGCTGCTGGGCGAGATGACCACGATTTGGTGCGTTTGAAAGGACGGCAGGGACAATTCGAGCCGCCCGGCCCGCCAGGTCCAATTGGTGACGGCTTGATCCTGCGGTTGCAACCGAACGGAAACCGGTGGTTGGGATAGACGCAACGAGACCTTGCATGCAGGCGCTGGGGGCAACTCTTTCACGAGGAGGTTGAGAAAACCGGGGGCTTGGAGATCCCGCTGGCGTTGCCCCGGCGCGATATTCAGCATGTGAAGAATTTTGAGCCCGTCTTTCTCTCGTAACAGTACCTCCACCGTTTCTGGGGCATCGGTCGTAAGCCAACGATCTTTGGGCGGCACCAGGTACTCAAAGATCTCTTTGGCGTTGCCCTGCAGGCGTTCGCTTCCGGATTTGAAAACAGGTTGGGGCAGGCCAAACACCTCGCCTTGGCCACAGGCTTGGCGGGTGAGTCCCCAGCCGACGGAGGCGACCGAACCGGTCCATTGGGCCGCGCCGATTGCACGTCCGGTGAGCAGCACGCGGCCGCCGCGCTCGACGTATCGGCGGAGGGCGCGGCGATTTTCGTCCGTCAGGGCCACGGTGTCTTCCAGAAGCAGTATACGCCCTCGGACGTCACCCTGTTCGAGGCGGCGGTCGGAAATCATTTCCGGAGTTAGGTGCAAACGGCGAAGGCCTTCGCAAGCGGCGAGCAGTGCTGGGTTCTGGCGTGGAAACGCCACGGGGCTCGGGCCGCTCTGGGTGTAATGCGAACGCCGCGCCGTGAAACAGGCTAACGTCGGGTAACCGATGACTTCCCAGGCACCATGTTTGTCGAGCACGCAGGAAGGGCGTGATCACCCGAGCCATCATTTCGTAATGGGGGGCGATGAGGCCCCCTTCGCGGCTCGGGCTGTCCCAAGCAAAATACCGTCCGCCATGCGCAAGAATGATGGCCATCTCCTGTTCCAACTGTACGCGGGGCTTCAAGTGGGGACCTTGTCGGTCCACGTAGAACACACAGGTCATCAAGTCGAAGGGTCGTCCTTGGGAGTCATACCAAATGGCGTCCGGGGCGAGGTCATCTACACGGCTACCATGGTCACCGGTGAAATAGTCCACGCCCGGAGGCGGCTCTTCAGGCATGCGCAATGAATAGGCCCAGTTGAAGGCCACTAAACAGGATGGATCACGCTGCTTGATTCGGGCGGCGGTCCGCGCGCAGAACTCCCGGTAGATTTGTCGTTGCATCTCTTTGAAGGCGGCCCAACCTGGCGCTTGGGGGGTCCGCGGGGCTTCGAAACCATGTTCGCGCCGAAATCGGTCACGACATGCAGGGCAATAGCAGTTCATCACCGTGAAACACGACCCATCGAACCAAAACCCACCAGGCCGGTAGCGCGCCATGAGCTCGTCGATCATCGGCCAAAGGTATTCGTCCGCCACGCCAGAGTGGTAGCACAGCATGTTTGGATATGGTTTGCCGTCGGCGTGCACGCGGTTCCATGTCGGGTGCCGGCGCATGATTTCGCCATCTCGTCCGATGTTGTAGTAAATCGAAAAAGCATAGCCAGCACTGCGGGCGATCTCGGACCAGACTTGCAGGACGTCCCGTGCGAGCTTGGGCGGGGAGTGGCCGATTTGCGTGGGATACGTCGTCCAGCCGGGCGCGCCTTTGGCATGAATTTGAATAACGTCGGGCTGGACGAGACCTAGAAGGCGGGCCGTGATGACTGGGTCGGATTCGCGCCCCACCTCCATGGTGTCCTTCGTGTGATAATCCAAGTGCAGCAAGAAGAAACTCCGCGTATACCAGTTGCTCTCCGCTGTCCAGCCCACCGCGGAGGACCAGAGACCGTCATCCACCAGCGACGCAACAACGAGCAGAGACGCAAATTTGCGGATGGCGTTCTTGGCTCGAAGAACATCGGTGGGTGTCCCATCCACTGGGCACATGGCAGGCTCTTCCACGCTCAGAGAACCTGTGGGGGTGGCATTCTCAACTGTATGGCAGGGGCACCATACATCCGCCTCCTCGCGGCAATCGGGTGGGTGGTGTTCGGACGTCCATCCCTCGTTCCGACGCCGTCTCCTTTGCACTGCGACGTCACCTTGTGACAAACCTTTCCCTCGTACCGCGCCGTTCCAAATTTCGGTGAGCATCGGCCGGTGTTCCAGGTGCCATGAACTACTTCCCGCGTCGGCGAGGCGTACACCTAGGCGGACGCAGACCGCGAGCTGACCTGACCTTCTCCGCCATTGCGTCGTCCTAGCTCGTTTCACGGCGCGCATCCCCCTTTCTGTCACTCGGACCTCGATCTGCTTCCTCTGCCGCACCCGCTCGCCTTCGCCCCCGCTGTGGAGTTCAAGTCCCATGACCGGTGGCTAGCTGTTCCCGCTGGATCGGCGAGCAGGGTCGAGGTAATCTGCCGCTGTGTACACTCCGCCGTGATCGGATGTCAAGATAGTGCACGGGCAACTCAAGTCCAACCATGACAGTCCAATGACCGCGTGCCGCCCGATTTGTCGGTGCCGATGGTTACTCGGGTGCCTCCTGCTGTTGGCCGGACCGGCCACGGCGGAGGTCGTCCCGATCTCTACCGGCGGCCGCAACGTCGTGCGGCTTACGGTGGCCAAGGACCTCATCGTGGGATCCACCTACGATCAGCGAGTGTGCGCGTGGACGCTCGACGGCCGACTCGTATGGGAAACCCCCACCACTGGGTTTGTGTTCGACCTTGCATCCGGGGACCTCAACGGCGATAGCCGGGCCGAGATTGTGGGCGCGGCCGCTGATGGGCGCGTCTACGCTTGGAGTCACTGTGGTCAGCTTTTGTGGAGCCAAGATCTCACTGCGCCAGTTTATCAAGCCGCCGTGGCGCGACTGGATGGAGCCCACCCCTGCGTGCTCGCAAGTGGGATCAATCGGCAGCTGGTCGCGCTGACTCCACGCGGCGAACTCATTGCTGAGGCCACGTTGAACGGCGCAGGCCGCATGATGCGCGCCGGCGACCTCGATGGCGATGGCGCCGATGAAGTCGTGGTCCTGCCCATTCGTGGCCAGGCCAAAGACCTGGTGCTGTTCAAGGGAACGAACCTGGCTCGAGTGAAGGGCATGGCGATTCCCAGTGGGGAGATTCCATGGAAGCCGCAAGAGCGATTCGAGATGGCGCGCGCACGCGCGGCGGTGGAACTCCGCGAAGGCTGGGACGGTCAGTCGCTGAAAAAAGCTAATGGCGTGGTGGCAGATCTCGACGGAGATGGCTGCGCCGAACTCGTCTACCCGCCGGGCGTGTACACGCTTCGAGGTGGCGTTCGCCAAGTTTTCGCGCTGCCAGGACCACTCCGGCAAAACAGTTACGACGCTTACTACAACATGCGCTTGCTGGCCGTCGGCAATCTCACGGACGAACCCGGCGCAGAAATCGTAATCGTCGAAGGCCCGCAACTCTGCCTATACTCCTCGTCGGGACGTGAATTAGGGCGCGCGACGGCTCCTTGGGGCTTCACAGACGTGGCCGTTCTGCCTGGCGCTCCTTTGGGCAGCGCCCTGCTCGCCTCCGCGCCGGGCGGCGACGATCACCTGTATCGGCTGACGTTCACCCCTGGTTGGGAACGAGCGTTCTCCAGCCTCCGTGCGCAAGGACGGCGTTCGGCGATTTCCTCCAACATCCAGGCGATCGCGCAACGCGCCGCTTCATGGCATGGCACGCCGATGCCCGGTGCCGACGGCCCGTACGACGTCGTGGTCCACCACTACCTTTGGAGTGGCGCAACGTTGGCTCGATTCGACCAGTGGGTGTCAGAAGTTCGCGCGTACGAGCAGGAATTCCCATACCCCTGTCTGCGCTTCTCCACGTGCATCTGGCCCGGCGAGAAGGCGCCATTGAAGCGTCCGGACGGCCAGCCCTGGCCGCGCGACCACCGCTTGGCGCACGACGTGCCGCGCGATCTGATCGTGGAAGCAGCGCGAAAATTCGAGCAGGCCGGTTGTCACTTCTGGGTGCAGGTCGGCCACGGCTGTTCCCCGCACCTCGAGGTGGCGACCGCGGCCGCCATGCTCGACGCCGCGCCGCGGACCTTGCTGGGATTCGTCACCGCCGAAGACGAGCAACTCGACCAAATCCCGTACTACTACGACCACCATATCCGGCCCATCCTGGAACTCTGCTTGCGACACCACAAACGGTTCATCTGTCGGCACAAGGACATCTGGTGGGCTCATTGGCCGGCGGAGCCACGGATGCGGACCTCGATTTTCGACGGCCGGTTCCGCTCGGTGATCTTGCCCTCGGTGGAAGACAGCAATTCTCGATGTGCCGAGGTCAACTTGGCCGCTCGGATCGGCCTTTGGCTCGACGGCCGCGTGGACGATTGGGCCAGCCGATGTTGCGCCGACTGGTATTGCGTGTCCCGAGCTTGGGAGTGGGAGTACGTGATGAGTGGCCACGGGCCATTGCGGTACTACGTCGCGCAGGCGTTGTGGGGTGCACGCGTGTTCATGTTCTTGAACGGTGAAAAAGACCGCGACGGAAAGTGGACCCGCACGGGACGCGAAGGGGCGGCCACGTTTCTGCATTTGCTCGGCAAGGGAATTATTACTCCGCCACGACGGGAACAACTGCGCGCCATATCGCCCGTGGCCTTGGTGGTCGTCACAAACAGCGCGCGGTTCGTGCAGCATGGCAGCAACGGCCACCACGAGGAGCAGTGGAATACGGATGGCACCGACCGCCAACGCTGGGCGTTCGACCGTCTGGACGCCTACTGGGCCATGGCGCCGTTGCCACCCACCGACGTCGCCACGTACCTGTGGGGACGGACTCGCAGAGATCCCCGCCATTTGCCCGTGACGGCTCCCTATGGACTCGTCCTGCTGTGCCCAGGCGGCGTGTCCCGCCCCGGTCTATGGCGTGCCTTGTGGGGAACGGACGGCGATCGGATCTGGCCCCTCCACGAGGCCGATGCGCCTCCTGCCGCGAGCCCGCCAGATCTCGAAGAGGCCCGCCGAAGGCTTTGCGCCGACCTCGAGCACTGGACCGCGACCTTGCCGTTCCGAGTCGAGGGCCCCGTGTTGCACAACGTGATCGAATGCGGTCCCGAGGCGTACGTGACGTTGATCATGGATTCAGGTTGGCTCGATCCGGCGGATCGCGTCGCGACGTTGTCCAGCCCCGTGGCGGACCGGTGGGTGGTGCGCGACCGCCTGACCGGTGACTTGGTCGGCAGCCTCGAGCCCGGTGGCGCTCCGCTGCACGTCCACGTTCCTGCCGGGACCTTTCGTTTGCTCGACATCCAGCGCGCACGTTGATCCCGCTGGCGCCTTCGATCCTGTGCGCTGCGCCGGCTTCCCCGGGTTGCGTTGCGGCCGTGGTGGACGTTGTGGACTCGGCAGCGTTGTGCTACACCTGCCCCGTGGGTCCATACAGGAGACCTAGCCATGATGACCCATCGAGAGCGAGTGCTTACTGCCTTGAATCACCGTGAGCCCGACCGCGTTCCCGTGGATCTGGGTTCGACCGCCGTCACTGGCATCCATGTCTCGGCGCTGGACCGCTTGCGGCGCGCGGTCCTTGGAGAGCGCGCTCGTGGCCGCGTTCGTGTGCACGAGCCCTATCAAATGCTCGGCGAAGTGGACCGCGACCTCCGCGACGCGCTAGGTGTGGACACTGTCGGCGTGTTTCCACGCTACACCATGTTCGGGTTCGAATGCCGTGACTGGAAACCGCTGACGCTCTTCGATGGCACGGAGTGCGAGGTGCCGGGCGGATTCGAAATCACGGTCACCCCGGAAGGCGATTGGCTGATCTACCCGGAAGGCGACCGCTCGGCACCGCCCAGCGGCCGCATGCCCGCCGGAGGATATTTTTTCGATGCCATCATTCGGCAGCCTCCATTGGACGAGTCCAGATTGAACCCTGCGGACAACACCGAGGAGTTCAAAGATCTCACCGAGGACGATCTGCAGTGGTACGAAGCGCGCGCCCAAACGGCGGCCGCCGAGGGCCGTGCGGTGGTGCTGAGCATGCCCGGCACCGCGTTCGGCGATATCGCGTTAGTGCCAGCTCCGTGGATGAAGTATCCTCGCGGCATCCGCGACGTGGCCGAATGGTATGCCTCGCTCGTCGAGCGTCCGGCCTACGTCCGCGAGGTCTTTGACCGACAATGCGAGGTCGGATTCCGCAACCTGGACCGGATGATCCGCCGACTCGGCGACCTAGTGGACGTGGTGCTCTTGACTGGGACGGACTTCGGCGAACAGCGCGGCCCGTTCATCTCCCCGGAGATGTACCGCGATCTGTTCAAACCCTACCACGTCTTCTTCAACGAGTTCGTTCACCAGCATAGCCGTTGGAAGACCATGATGCATTCCTGCGGCTCGGTGTACGATTTGATCCCCGACTTCATCGAAGCGGGTTTCGACATCCTCAACCCGGTCCAATGCTCGGCGGCCAAGATGGACCCGCGCGTGCTCAAACGGGAGTTTGGCCGCCAGATCGTGTTTTGGGGCGGGGGCGTCAACACCCAGCAAACGCTTCCCTTCGGCACGCCCGAAGACGTCTACCGCGAAGTCCGTGAGCGCATCGAAATCTTCAGCGAAGGCGGCGGATTCGTATTTGACACCGTTCACAATATCCAAGGCAACACGCCCACCGAGAACCTTCTGGCCATGTTCCGGGCCATCCATGACAGCCAACCGAAGTAGCCCAATGAGCCTTCTTGCCCGACGCCGACCCATCCTGGTGGCCTCGCGGGTCGCAGCGCGGTCCCTACAGCGGACTGCATGTGCCGCGATCCTTTTGGCCATGGCGTCCGTGCGCGCGGCCGAACGTGCCACCCTTTCCTTGAACGGACAATGGGAAATCGCCGACGGTGTGCTTCCGACCGAATTACCGGACCGCTATGACCGCACCGTGGCCGTGCCTGGGTTGGCCAACCTCGCGCGGCCTCCGTTCGAGCACGTGGACCGGTTCATCAGTCGCGAAAACATGGCCAATCGGGTCCGCGGGAACCGGGTGCCCGCCGACTGGCTGCGCAAGTACTGGCTCGGCAAAGTCGAGCAGCCCCGCAACTACTTCTGGTACCGCCGCATGTTCACTGCTCCGTCGCCACGGGCGGTGGCGATCTTGAAGATCCACAAAGCCCAGTTCGGAACGGATGTTTGGCTCAACGGCGTGTATCTCGGGCACTACCCTGGATGTTTCACCGCCAGTTACTGGGACCTGACGGGTGCCATCCGCTGGAATGCGGAAAACGAACTGATCGTCCGCGTTGGCGCGCATCCCGCGGTACTGCCGGAGACGTATCCGACCGGCTCGGACTTCGAAAAGAACAAGTGGACGGCCGGCATCTACGACCGCGTGTCGGTGTTCTTCTGCGACAACCCGGTGATCGAAACCCTGCAGATCGCGCCGCGCGTCGCCACGGGCGAAATCCTAGTGCAAACGACCGTCCGCAACCGTGGCCGCACGCCAGTTTCGTCGCCATTGTCCCACAAAGTCCGAGGCACGGATGCGGCGGCCGAGGTGCGCGTCGAGCTGGCTCCGGGCGAAGAGCAAACGTGGACGCTGACCTTGCGCGTGCCCCACCCCCGGCTTTGGTCGCCGAACGACCCATTCCTGTACGTGCTGGAGTCTTCGACGTCCGGCGACTCCGTCGCCACCCGCTTTGGCATACGAGAGTTTCGGTTCGACGCCGCCAGCAACCGCGCATACTTGAATGGGCAGGTGATCTACCTGCGCGGGTCCAATATCACATTGCACCGGTTTTTCGAGGACCCCGACTGCGGTGACCTGCCTTGGCGCGAGGAATGGGTACGCAAGCTGCTCGGGGAAATTCCGAAGCGCATGAACTGGAACTACTTTCGGTTCTGCATCGGCCCGGTCCCGGAGCGATGGTTCGAGATTTGCGACGAAGTGGGGCTGCTGGTCCAAAACGAGTTCTTCGTGTGGACCGGGCGCCCCACGTGGTACCCAGGATATTCACGGTCGTACGACGTTCAGGAGATGATCCGCCAATACCGCGACTGGATGCGGGACCATTGGAACCACCCCAGCGTGGTCGTTTGGGACGCAAACAACGAAACGGAGGATCCGATCTTCGGGGAACGCATCATTCCCGCCGTCCGAGCCTTGGACCTTTCCAACCGTCCGTGGGAGAACAGCTACAACCCACCGCTGGCGCCGGACGATCCGGTCGAAGGCCATCCGTACCTGATGAGTGGATATCAGCGCGGGGACTTCCGGTTCAACATGACGATGCTCGAGACCATGAACGGAGGCCCCAGGCCGGGATCGCTGCCGTCGGGCACTCACCCGCGGTTGATCAACGAGTACGGATGGCTATGGCTCAACCGCGATGGCACGCCGACGCTTTTGACGCAACGCGTGTACGATCACCTGTTGGGCCCCCATGCCACACCCCGACAGCGTCTCGACTTGTGGGCCTACCTGTTGGCCGCAAAAACTGAGTTCTGGCGTGCACACCGCCAGTACGCTGGGGTCATTCACTTCATCTACCTCACCTGCAGCTACCCGGGCGTGTACACCTCGGACCATTTCCGTGACGTCCGCACACTGGAATTGGACCCCGCGTTCGTGGACTACGTCGGCGAGGCGTTCAAGCCTTTGGGCGTCTACCTTAACTTCTTCCAACCTACCTTGCCGGCCAACCGCTCTCGGGAGTTCACGGTCCTGCTGATCAACGACGACCCCGTTCCCCAGCGGGGGGAGCTCTCGGTGTCGCTGGAGACGCGAGCCGGTCAAGTGCTTACCCGGGCTAGCCAACCGTTCGAAATCGAACCGCTGGGCGCCCACACAAGCGTCGTGACCCTGGCCATGCCCGCGGGTTCGGGGGAATGCATCGTGAAGGCGGCGGCTCGGACGGAGAAAGGGACCACCCTCAGCCGCCGATGGACAGTTTTGACTCCGTGAGCGATCCGTCAAAACGCCGAGATTTTTCTCTAGCCAAAGGTTCTTAGCTGCGAAGGCGTGGCTTGCGGTTCGGTTGCGAGATGGCCGTCCTAGGCGGCGTCGTGGGCTTCATGGTCCTGCGTGGTTTGCTCGCGTGCGCGATGAAAGGCTTGGCGAGGGGCCCGCGGGAGGTTAGGAAGCTCGCCGGTTGTTCGCAGGTGCGGGGTGGCCAGCGGGACTGCGGAGCATGAGGCCCCTTGCGGGGAACTGCTCGTGCCTGCCGAGCAAAGGATCTGCGACGCCAGTGCCCGTCCTTTGGGAGCGGCAGGGCGGAGCTCCGCGGATCCGTGGCTTGCGCCAGAGCGCGTTTGACGTCGCCCCGCCGATGCGATACCCTTAACGCGCGTTTTTTTGGGTTCGACCGGGTCGAGGATCCCGGGTTCGTTGTGTTCAGCGCAGATTCAAGAAGAAAGGAACCAACCATGCCAGCGAGTAAAGCGATGGCGAAATCGAAGGTCAAAAAGTACGTGTACACGTTTGGTGGCGGCCGGGCTGAAGGCCGGGCCGACATGAAGGAGTTGTTGGGTGGCAAAGGCGCCAACCTGGCTGAAATGTGCCACCTGAAACTGCCGGTGCCGCCGGGATTCACCATCACTACGGAATGTTGCACGGATTATTTCCGCCTCGGTGGTCGCTTCCCGAAGGGCCTGGAGGAGCAGGTGCGCAAGGGGATGGCCTACGTGGAAAAGATCATGGGCAGCCGCTTTGGCGATCCGCAGAACCCCCTGCTGGTCTCCTGCCGCTCCGGCGCGCGCCGCTCGATGCCAGGCATGATGGAAACCGTGCTGAACATTGGCTTGTGCTCGGCGACCATTCCGGGCCTGATCGCCAAGACGAAGAACGAGCGCTTCGTCTACGATGCGTATCGGCGTCTGATCATGATGTACGCCGACGTGGTCATGGAAAAAGCCGAAGGCATCGAGCCCGAAGAAGGCCGTGGCATCCGCAAGCAGCTGGACGACATGCTCGAACAGGTCAAGAAACAGCGGGGCTACAAGTCCGACACCGATCTGACCGCGGATGAGCTGAAGGCCCTGTGCGATGCGTTCAAGCAGCGCGTCCGCGAGGTGTTGGGGCGCGAGTTCCCGGACGATCCGTGGCAGCAGCTGTGGGGCGGCATCGGCGCCGTCTTCAAGAGCTGGAACGGCAAGCGCGCCGTGGCGTATCGGAGAATCGAAGGCATTCCAGACGACTGGGGCACGGCGGTGAACGTGCAGGCCATGGTGTTTGGGAACATGGGCGAACACTCTGCCACTGGCGTGGCCTTCACGCGCAACCCTGCCACCGGTGAGAACCTGTTCTACGGCGAGTGGCTCGTCAACGCCCAGGGCGAGGACGTGGTGGCGGGCATCCGTACGCCGAACCCGCTCAATAAGGCCACCAAGAACGAGCAGAACAAGCACCTGCCCTCGCTCGAAGAAGCCATGCCCCAGGTGTACCGCGAGCTGGAGCGCATTCGGACGATCCTCGAGCGGCACTACCGCGATATGCAGGACATTGAGTTCACCATTCAGGAAGGCCGCCTGTTCATGCTGCAGTGCCGCAGCGGAAAGCGCACGGGCACGGCGGCCCTGAACATGGCCATGGACATGCTCAAGGAGAAGCTGATCGACGAGAAGACCGCGGTCATGCGCGTCGAGCCCGCGCACCTCGATCAGCTGTTGCATCCATTCGTGGATCCGGCCGCAGAAAAGAACGCGAAAGTGATCGCGCGCGGTCTGCCCGCCGGTCCGGGTGGCGCGTGCGGACAGATCGTGTTCACCGCCGACGATGCCGTGCGCTGGACGGCGGAAGGGCGCAAAGTGATCCTCGTACGCGAAGAAACGAACCCCGAGGACATCGAAGGCATGCGCGCGGCGCAGGGAATTCTTACCGCCCGCGGGGGCATGACGTCGCATGCCGCGTTGGTCGCGCGCGGGTGGGGCAAGTGCTGCGTGGTGGGCGCCGGGGAGATCCACGTGGATCCAGTGGCCAAGAAGATGACCGTGGGCGGCCGCGAGTACCCTGAAGGATCTGTGATCACCCTCAACGGCACCCGCGGCCTGGTCTACGAGGGCGAGCTGCCCATGGTGGATCCCTCCGAGAATCCGCGCTTCAAGGAGTTCATGAAGCTGGTCGACAAGTTCCGTGTGCTCGGCGTGCGGACCAACGCCGACACGCCCGAAGACGCCCGAGTGGCACGGAGCTTCGGCGCGGAAGGCATCGGACTGTTCCGCACCGAGCACATGTTCTATGGCGCAGGGTCGGACGAGCCGCTGTTCCTCTTGCGCAAGATGATTCTGAGCCAGAAACCCGAGGAGCGGAGCCAGGCGTTGCGCGATCTGTTCCCGTACATGAAGCGCGACATCAAGGCGACGCTCGAGGCGATGGAAGGGCTACCGGTCACGATCCGGTTACTCGACCCACCCTTGCATGAGTTCGTGCCTCAGAGCCCGGAGAAGCAAGAGGAGATGGCCCGCGCGCTGGGCATTTCGGTCGAGGAAGTTCGCGCCCGTGGCGATGCGCTGCATGAAAACAACCCCATGATGGGGCACCGTGGCGTGCGTTTGGGCATCACGTACCCAGAGATCACCGAAACCCAGGTGCGTGCGATCTTCGAAGCGGCGGCGGAACTCATCCGCGACGGCCGTAAGGCCATGCCGGAGATCATGATCCCCGTCACTTGCGACGTGAACGAGCTGAAGCACCAGAAGGCCATCATCGCGCGCGTCCACGACGAGGTGTGCAAAGCGATGGGTCTGCGGCGGATCCCGCACTTGGTCGGCACGATGATCGAGGTCCCGCGCGCCGCGTTGTTGGCCGACCGGATGGCGGAGGAAGCGGAGTTCTTTAGCTTCGGCACCAACGATCTGACCCAGATGGGGTTCGGCTTCAGCCGCGACGACATCGGCGGGTTCCTGCAGTACTACCTGGACAAGAAGATCCTCAAGGCCGATCCGTTCCAGACCATCGATCAGGACGGCGTTGGGCAGTTGATCGAAATGGCGGTTCAGAAAGGCCGGGCCACGCGACCGGACTTGAAGGTGGGCATTTGCGGTGAGCAAGGCGGCGATCCTGTGTCCGTGGCCTTTTGCCATCGGGTCGGTCTGAACTACGTCAGTTGCTCGCCGTACCGCGTGCCGATCGCGCGGCTGGCGGCCGCGCAGGCGGCAATTCAGTTTGGCGCTGTCAAGGCGGCAAAGAAGCCGGCGAGTAAGTCCAAGTCGGCATCCAAAGCGGCGCGAGGACGTTAACCTAGCATCGAGCCGAGCTTACGAAGCCGCTCCGGAGTCCTCCCCGGAGCGGCTTCTGGTTTTGACCAACCTCCCGCCAGCCGGTGGTGGAATTAGACATGCTCATTGGCTTCCGGTGTGCCTCCACGGCGTGTCGCCCAAAACCGCATACGAAGTGCAACTACGCGAGAAGTCTTGTCGCCCGGGAACCACGTTGTCAGTCGGTTGAAAGAAAAGGCGGGAAAAACTAAGCGGCCCCGGCCCAAAGGCGCGAGGCCGCGACTGGTCGGCTTACACCGAACCTAGTTCCGGGACCAAGGTCCCTTGCTGTGAATGCAGAGACACTTGGCCGCTCTGATACACTACGGTAAAACTTACCTGCAACGTCGGGCTCAGTCAAGCTGGGATCGTAGAAAGGAGTTTCCAATGCAGGAAACATCTCGGTCTTTAGTGCTCGGTCTGGATATCGGATCCTCGTCGGTTGGATGGGCACTCGTTCGATGCGATGAGCAAGGTCGAGCTCAGGTGGTGGATGGAGGCGTACGGGTCTTCCCTTGGGCCATCGAGGAAGACACATTAAAGTCCCGGAACCTCGAGCGAAGAGCAGCCCGGCAGCGACGTCGGCAGCTGGAACGCCGAGCTCGTCGGCGGTGGAAGGTCGCTCGATTGTTGCACCGGTATGGGTTTTTGCCTCCTTGGCCGTCGGACGCGCGCATCCACGGGTTCCATCGGGATCCGCAGTGGGGCCCGCTGCTCGCCAAAGATCCTTACGAACTACGTGCCAAAGCGCTCGACCAGCGGCTTGAACCCTGGGAGTTCGGTCGAGTGATGTTCCATCTGGCCCACCGCCGAGGATTCTCTGGTTTGTGTGCAGCCCGCGACGATGAGGAGCTCACGCAGATCCGAAAAGAAATCGGTCAGCTTGAGGAAGAGATGAAGCAGACAGGGGCGCGAACGCTCGGCGAATACCTGGCGCGGCTTGATCCTCGCGAGCGCCGCCGACGAGCCCGACATACATCTCGGGATTGGTACCGTGACGAGTTTGAGATGATCGTCGACCGGCAGCGAGAGTTGGGCTTGCCACTCACCGACGACATGATCAAGTCGTTGCGACGTGCGATATTCCATCAGCGCCCCCTCAAAGTCGTACCATCTGCGATCGGAAAATGTCCTCTGGTGAAAGGACGGCGGCGCGCGCCCTGGGGGCTATTGGAAGCGCAAGAATTCCGATACCTTCAAACGCTCAACAACCTGCGCGTGACCCTTCCCAACGGTGTGCAACGCCCTCTCACACCGCAAGAACGTGAACGAGTCATTCAGCGGCTCGAGACCGTTGAAGAGCTCACGTTCAATGCCCTGCGTAAGCTTTTGTTCGGCGATCAGTGCAAACGCGTGCGCTCAGGCCATGGGAGGGAATTTCAACGCCTTCCTTCGCTGTTACCACTAATTGCGGGTCAGGACACGTCCGAAACAGCACCTCGAGACAGCGTGAGCGTCACTGCAGAGGGCGCCGAGGAGTGGCAGCCTGGCTGGGATCTCGACAGCGTGCGCTTCAACTTGCAAGAAGGAGGACGCGACTGCATCGAAGGAAATGTTACGGCTACACGTATCCGCAAAGCGATCGGGACGAAATGGGATCAAGCGACGCCGGAAGTTCGCCGGGCGATAGTCGAGCTACTGCTTGGGGTGGAACATACGAACGTCCGCAAGAACGTTGCGTTGCGGAGAACCGCTTGGGGCCTCGACGAAGCCGAGGCTGAACGACTCAGCGAGGTGACCCTCGAGGGTGGCCGGTGTCGCTTCTCGTCCACCGCTCTGCGCCGTCTTTTACCCCACCTGCGCCAGGGGCTCTCACTCTACGAAGCCATCCAGCGCGAGTTCCCCGAACACGGCGAAGCCGCCGCGCTCGACCGGGTGCCGCCGTTGGGCGAAGAAATCACCAATCCGCTTGTCCGTCGGGCGCTCTCTGAAACACGCAGGATCGTCAACGCAATTCTCAAGACATACGGCAAACCCGACCAGATCCACATTGAGCTTGCGCGCGATCTTCGGCGTCCCTTGAAGGCAGTGAGGGACATGATTTGGCAGATGCGCGAGCGTGAACGTGAGCGAAAAGAAGCCGCCGAAAAGTTACGAGAGTTTGGAATTTCTGAGCCGACTTCTCGCGACATCGAGAAGTACCTTCTTTGGAAAGAATGCAACGCCCGGTGCCCTTACACGGGGCTGCAGATCGCTATGGAACAATTGTTTGGCCCGCATCCCCGCTTTGACATCGAACACATCATTCCCTGGAGCCGATGTCTGGACGACAGCTTTGCCAACAAAACGCTCTGCGAGGTCGAACACAACCGTCAACGCAAGCGGAATCGCATGCCCACCGAGGCCTACGACGCGGACGAGCTGCAGGCCATCCTCGCACGTGTGCGTGAGTTCACCGGTCCATTCGCGAAGCAGAAGCTTGATCGTTTCCAACTGACCGTGCCCCCAGAACTTGAACTGGTCCACCGAGGCGACCAACTCCACGCAACGGCGCACGCGGCGCGCGTGGCCGCGCAGCAACTGGCACGGCTGTATCCTCAAGAGGAGCGAACCCGCCGAATCTTGGTGAGTTCAGGCCGCGCGACGGCGTGGCTGCGGGTGGCATGGGAACTGAACCGATTGCTTGGGCTGGCCGATGAGAAGAACCGCGCCGACCACCGGCACCATTTGATCGACGCGGTGGTGGTCGCCCTCACAACACCCGCAATCGTAAAACAACTCACGGAAGCAGCCAAGCGTTCCCTCCGCCCCAGGACTTTCGTGGACATGCCGGTTCCTGAGGGACTCGTCGATTCGCTGAAAGAGCGTTTGGAGCAAGTGGTCGTTTCCCACCGTGTGGAACGCAAAGTACAGGGCCAACTTCACGAAGAAACTTTCTACGGCTTGATTCGATCGCCCGAAACCGGAGAAGTGAAAGCCGTCGTGCGAAAACCTATCGATTCGCTAAGCCTGAACGAGGCAGAGAACATTGTCGATCGCCGGATCCGGGAAATTGTGCTCGAAGCGTGCGAAGGGAAAGCGCCGAAGGATGTGTTCAAGGACCCTACACGGATTCCGATGGTGCGGTTCGGGAACCGCGAAGTTCGCCTACGCCGTGTTCGGATTTACGTCGAAGGCGATCCGGTCGAACTGAGGCCAGGAGATCCCCGGCGAGCGTTCAGCGGATCCAACCACCACGTGGAGGTCTTCAACTGCCACAGAGGATGGCGGTGCGAGGTGGTCAGCCGTTGGGAGGCCATGCGGCGACTTCGGTTGGGGGAACGCGTGGTGCGGCGGCAGGATGAACACGGCTGCCCGTTGGTGTGTTCCTTAGCTCGAGGCGATCTCGTGAGACTCAACTGGAAAGGCACGACGCTCATCGCCGTTGTTCAAAAATTCTCGGAACGGGACTACGTGTTCCGTGCTCACAACGACGGGAGAATGGACAAGGACATCAAACAAGATCGGATCCGGATCACCAGCGACCGCGGCTTACAAAAAGCGTTGATTCAGAAGTTATCCGTCGACGTTTTAGGGCGGTACCATGTCAGTCGAGAGTGAGCGAATCGTCGATATTTCCGACGGCCCGGTCCGGCTCTGGATTGAGAACCAGCAGTTGATGCTCGAAGGTCCGGAAGATCGCCGGTGGAGCGCGCCTGCCAACGAGGTGGCCGTGGTCATTTTGGGTACGGAATGGGTTCGGATCAGCGCTCCGGTTCTCACGACCCTGGCCGCCCATGGTGGAGTCGTGATTCTGTGCGACGGCCGAGCGATGCCCATCGCGATGACCGTGCCTTTGCATGGTCACACGTTGTTTCCGCAACGGTTGCGGATGCAAATCGAAGCGACCGAGCCGCGTCGAAAGCGGGCGTGGCAAGCCATTGTGCAAGCCAAGATCCGTGCTCAGGCTGCGGTGTTGCAACGCCGACGCAAGGACGATGCTGGACTGGGAGCCTTGGTGGACCGAGTGCGGTCGGGAGATCCCGACAACATCGAGGCCGAGGCTGCGCGGCGGTACTGGCCTGCGCTGCTTGGGTCAACTTTCCGGCGGGATCCAATGTCCGATGATCCACCCAACAGCTTTTTGAACTACGGGTACGCCGTGCTCCGAGCGATGGCGGCTCGTGCGGTCGTTGCCGCGGGGTTTACGGCAGCGCTAGGCTTGCACCATCACCATCGCGAGAACGTATTCGCCTTGGCTGACGATCTGATGGAACCATTCCGACCGATTGTGGATGAGCGAGTTGCGGGGCTATGGGATGAGCTGGGGCTGACGGCCCGGATGAGCCGGGAGGTGAAACGGAAGCTATTAGAACCGATGATCGGACGCTATTCGTACGGCGGCGAGTGGCGGAAGCTTTCGGACATTTTACACCGGATGGCGGCGGGGCTTGTGGACGTGTTTCAAGGGCAGTTACAGGATTGGCCATTGCCTGCAACGTGGGAGGGGATTCGTGTAGACGAGCCGTGACGGTTTCGGGACTCAAAGGCATGTGGTTGGTCGTGCTATTTGACTTGCCGGTGGACACGAAAAGCCGGCGTCGGCAGTACGCGATGTTTCGACGATCGCTTCTGAAAGACGGGTTTATCATGCTGCAGTATTCGGTGTATGCGCGCTATTGTCCCAGCGAGGAGGCATGTCAAGGGCACGCCAAAGTGGTTCAGCAGGCGGTACCTCCCGAGGGCGAGGTGAGGCTTTTGAGGATAACGGACTTTCAGTTTGGGAAGATGGAGGTTTTTTGTGGGAAAAAGCGCGAGCCGCCAGAACGGCGGCCCGTACAGCTAGAACTTTTCTAAGCGACAAGGCCGCGTAACCCTTGGATATTCAGGGGGTTACGGGCCACGTAGTGTATCAGAGCGGCCAATCCCTGCCAATCACAGCCGCAGGATTAGCTCGTTGTCATCGCTCTTCAG
>CAACVY010000009.1 GCA_900661335.1 uncultured bacterium
AATGGAAAGAGGTGACGCAATGGCCAACTCGAAGCGGCTCGATGCCCGGCGTTTTGCGAACCTTGCTTGGTTACCGCACACGTCGGGCACTTCAGCGCAGAGCGAGATTGGCCTTCTTCCCTCCTGTCACGCACGCGCATCGGAATGTGTGACACCAACGACCCGACCATGGGCCAGCGGGCGGCGAATGATCGTGGGATCTTCCACCGCAGAGCACGCCAGCGTTGTGCGCGCGGCTGGTCAATACGCCTCGACTGCGCTAAAGTCCCAACAGGAGATGCCCTGTATGCGACACGCTCGGATGTGGACAGCAGTCGGTGTGGCGTTGCTGGCTCGGGCAACTTTGGCGGCCCCGGTGATTGAACACACGCCGGTGGATGTGGGTGTCCGCGGCCAGCCACTGATGATCCGTGCCCGCGTGGATGGGCGGGGGCGGCCGGTCAAAAGCGTGACGCTCTTTTACAGCACGGCCAAAGACGCGGCGCCGTTTTCGGTCCCGATGCAATCCGGAGGAGCTCAAACTTGGGTCGGCACGATCCCCGGCGGAGTCTCTGCGGCGCTGTCGCAGTTGAGCTACTACATCGCGGCGGAAGACGATCGAGGCGCCACCGCGGAGACGCCATGGTATGTGGTGAAGTTGCAAGAACCTACGGCGACGGGAGCCCCTGCCTCGCAGCCGGCCTGGGTGAAACCGGCGCTGATCGGCGGGGGAGTTTTAGCGGCCGGAAGCATCGCCGCGGCGGTGATCGCTGCCAATAGCGGCGGGGATGGTGGCAGCGGCGGCCCGAGTCCCGGCGATCTGGCCGGGCAGTACATCGGAACGGTCACGCGATGCCAAGCCTTGTCGGGCGCACCGCCCTCCTGCGAAAGCCATGGCTGCACCATTCGCATCGCCACAGATGGCACGGTCAGCAGCAGTGACCTTCATCCGGGGCAGTCCATGCAGACCCGCCTGTCTGGCCAAAACTTTGTCCTGACCGCGATCGTACGCGCACCCGGCCGCGACGGCGAGGTGCGGTATATCGGAACGGTCGTCGGCACACGAATCGTCGGGACGGTAGAAGGGTCCGCAGGCACCGGCACCAACACCGTCGTGTACAGTGGCACTTTCTCCGCGGTGAAGCAGTAACGCGATGGTGGAGCCCACCACGATGGCGCTTTCCCACTCCCAGGCGATGGGCAACTCAGCTCCCGGCCACACGGCCGTCGCGCAGGCCCGTACGCACCTGCGCGAAGCGCTCGAAAGCTTGATCCAGTGGGCAGAGGACCTGCAGGAGTGCGGGGTGGGCCATGTAGAGTGCGATCCTGCCGCGCTGAGTCAGCTCGTGGTGCCGCCAACCGCTCAAAAGCGGCCGGAAGAGCGGTTGGCCGAAATCGCGCGTAGGATCGCGCAGTGCCGGCGCTGCCCGTTGCACCGTACGCGCACACGCACGGTGCCTGGACAAGGCAATCCGAGCCCGGAGTTAGTGTTCGTGGGCGAGGGGCCCGGGACCGAAGAAGATCGGCAAGGGCTGGCGTTCGTCGGGCCTGCGGGGCAATTGCTGACCCGACTCATTCGAGCGCTCGGAATGACGCGGGAAGAAGTGTTCATCGCGAACATCGTCAAATGCCGCCCGACCGAGCGGAACGAGGGCGTTCGGGACCGTCCGCCGACAGATGAAGAGATGAGCGCCTGCCTCCCCTACCTGCACGAACAACTGGACGTCCTACGCCCGAAAGTCATCGTGTGCCTGGGAGCGACCGCGCTGCGAGGCTTGCTCGGGCTCCAGGGGATCAGCCGTTTACGGGGTAAATGGCAGAACTATCGGGGGATTCCGGTGATGCCAACATATCACCCGTCGTATTTGCTCCGCGCGGGCGGCGAAGGCAAAGAGCTGTACTGGCAGGTGTGGGAGGACATGTGCGAAGTCCTTCGCCAGTTAGGGCGTCCGGTGCCCGAGCGGCGACGGCGCTCCTAAATCTGCGTCGTCGGACACCTTGGGACTGGAGCGGATCCCCCCTCACGTTACATGTGCGACTGGGACGTGACTTGGGTGTCCTTGAGTCCCGTGGAGCCGCGTTTTGTGACGGCATTCCACGGCGCTGTGGCCAGGGCAAGATCTCCTAGCGAACCGGCGCCGTACTCCTGGCAGGCTGACCATGGACGAACCGGACGTTCGACTGAAGGGCCTTCCATGCTTCGCGGGGGGCGGTTCTTCAATCAAGCTGACGGGAGGCAATTCTCAGCCCGCGAGCCGATCCGTCCAAGCGTCCGATGACCCACCCACGTTGGCTTCTGCGGCAGCGTGCGAGCAGGAGTCTCACGCAGCGTGCGGCTCCGAGAGATTCGGATTCCTCCGCACCGTCGCGGCGTCACTTGCCTCCACTGGACAGTCCCTTCGGCAACCACGACCGAACCCACGCGATGGTCGCTGCGTTGTCGGTATGAACCCACGCGCGGATCCCGAGCCGGCGAGCGGTCTGGCAGTTGACGGGATCGTCATCCACGAACACGCACTCCGCCGGGTCCAACCCCAACCGCTCCAACGCGCGGCGAAAAAATGCTTCGTCCGGCTTTCGGACACCCAGGACGTACGACAGCGCATCGCCCGAGTGAACGGCAATTTCGGGAAACGCCTGGTAGACCCAGGGCACATGCATTTCGCTCGTGTTCGAGAGGTACCAAATGTGAACCACTTGGGAGAACTCGTGCCAGGCCTGCACAATTTCGCGATTGGGGCGAAACATCTGGCGCCAGATCGCCACAAATTCTTCGTCCGAGCCGCGAAACCCGATTCCTTGACGAACCCGATGAAGGAACTCCTTCCGAGTCAACTGGCCGGTCTCGTACAGCGCGAGGATCGGATCGGACTCGAACCATGTTCGAAACTCAGCGGCCGTCGCGGGGAGTTTCCCCTCGCACCGCACCAGCGTCCGAGCCGCCGGCAGATCGAAGTCCAGATGCAGCACCACGCCGCCCAAATCGGACAGCAGGTGACGCACAAGTCGGGTCATGGATTCGAGCCGAATTTCATTAGCCCCATCGTCTGGGGTAGGCCGAAGAGGACGTTCATATTCTGCACTGCGTTGCCCGCCTGCCCTTTGACGAGGTTGTCGATGTGGGAGATGACCCTCAACGTGTTCGTGCGTTCATCCACGTCCACGATCAAATTGCAGAAGTTCGAACCACGGACGTGGACGGTTCCAATCGCCGCCGAGCGGTCGTAAATGCGGACGAAGGGGTGCGAAGCGTGATAAGTCCGGTAGGCTTCAAGAACTTGCGCGCGGCCGACTCCGGGTCGGAGCTCGCCGTACAGGCATGAAAGGATCCCACGGCACATGGGGACGACCTGAGCAGTGAACACGATTCGGTACGGCCGCCCCGACAGGCGCTCGAGCTCCTGCTCGATTTCGCACACGTGCTGGTGCCCTGAAAGCCGGTACGCGTTCATGTTCTCGTAGCGCACAGGGTAGTGATGCGCTGCCTGCGGCTTCTTGCCGGCCCCGGAGACGGCAGTCTTGCAGTCGCAAATCACTCGGTCAGGATCGATCAGGTCGTATCGGGCGGCGGGCGCTAGACCCAGCAACACGCTGACGGCGAAACATCCGGCGTTGCCCACCAGCCGGGCATCTGAGTTGAGACGAGGGGATTCGAGTTCGGGCAAGCCGTACACCGCCTGGGGCAGCAGATGCGGCGAGGCATGGGCGATCGGCTTGCCCGCCCGCCGGGCGTACTCGTTGTACACCTCGAGCTGTTGAAAACGGAAGTCGCCGCTGAAATCAATGATCTTGGCGCCCCGCTGGAGTTCGTCTTCGGCGTACTTCATGCCCACCCCATCCGGAGTCGCGAAAAATACGACGTCAGCAGGCTCCTTCGCGCGTGGGTCGTCGTAGGAAAGGATTGGCTCGTCGCAGAAACCCTTCAGATGCGGCCACAGGTCACTCATGGCGATGCCCACGTCGGCCGCAGCCACCAACCGAGTGATCTTCACCTCGGGATGGCCCAAAAGCAGTTCCACCAACCCCACGCCGCCATAGCCGCCCGCGCCGATCACTTTCGCACGAATCATGTCCTGTCTCGCTCCGTTGGATCGAAGGTGCCACACTGCACCTCCGGTGCAGAGTAGCGAATTCGGGCTAGCTCGACAAACCTTACTCGCTCCGTGGGATCACGCGGTCCAACGGAACGCACCACTTCAGAGCCCGCCACTCTCCCACCCTGAGCCGCTCACCGGACATCCCTCATGGTCCAGAGTCCAGGGTAGCCACTTGGTCGGGGCGCACCGCGACATCGCTACCTTCGAGGGAGGCGGTTGGGACGGTCGCCTGCCGCCCGGCGCGCACAGTGGTTTAGCTGAGGGCCGCCGGCACTCCGACACACGTCGTTCTCCGTAAGCCTATGCACGATCCGTGCTGCGCTGCGGACTGGAACCTCTTCGCATCCGGCGTATAGTTCAGGTGGTACACGCTACTTAGAAAGGGTCACCGAGATGGCCACGGTCACGTTCAAAGGAACACCGTATCGGATTGCGGAAGGGTTTCCGTCGGTGGGTCAGTTGGCGCCAGCGTGTTGGCTGACCAAGGGGGACTTGTCCGATGTTGGGCTGGATGCATGGACCGGCAAGGTCAAGATTATGAGCATCGTTCCCAGCTTGGACACTTCGGTGTGCGCGTTATCGGCCCGCAAATTCGATGAAGCCGTCGCGCGTCTTCCAGATGTCGTACTGCTCAACATCTCCATGGATCTTCCCTTCGCCCAGTCCCGGTTTTGCCACAGCGAACATCTGCAGAACATCGTCACGCTCTCGGCGTTCCGTTCACCACGCTTCGGCGAGGACTACGGGGTCCGAATTCTCGAAGGGCCTTTGGCCGGCCTTCTGGCGCGGGGGGTGCTTGTGCTTTCACGTGACAACATCGTGACCTACGCTCAGCTGGTCCCCGCAATCGAGCAAGAGCCTGACTACGCCGCTGCCCTGGACGCCGCCCGGGCAACGTTGGCTGGCATTGGCTGAACCTCCGCATCAACCTACGGACTTCGCTTTACGGGTCACGGTCACTGCCTCGTGTGGGAGGGCCACGAGTATGGAGTTGCGCGGGGGCAAAAGAAGTGAGGCATTGCGGGTTGAGATGCGCTTTCTATCGGCACGCATCAGGTCCAGACCTGGCAGCCTGCGAATTTCAACGCTAGCAGTTCGGAGGGCATCGGTGCTCGGTGAACGGTTGCGCGAGTCGCGCAGCGCGGCACAGGCGAGTATAGTGGAAGCAGAGGAGAGCGAGCCATGAGAAGGATGATCGGATTGAGCGTTGGGTGCGTCATCGGGATGGCGGTGGTGTTGGCCGCATGCGTGAGCGAGCCTCCGAAACCTGTCGTCGGTCAGTTTGTCGATGACCAAGCCATCGTGGCGGCGGTTCGGGAGCGTTTGAGCGCCGATCCGGTCACGCGCGACCACGTGATCGGCGTGCGCAGCTTCCGAGGGTGCGTCACGCTGAGCGGTTCGGTGCCTACCGAAGTGCGCGCGCGAGCGCTGAGCATCGCCCGGCAAACCCAGGGCGTGCGCATGGTCGACGACCGGATGAACACGCTCACGGGATTTGAGTACCGCTCGGTGGCTCGTCCATGACCGATTCGCCCTCGACGACTCCGCGCGACATCTACGTTCAACGACCGCGGTCCTCGGGTCAAGTCCTTCGACGTCACCGGGGCACCCGCGAACGGCGCGAGCGGCCCGATTGGTCCCGCCGACTGGGACGACGGCTGTTGGTCGTGGCGATTCCCGCGGCACTGGGGGCCACGGCTTGGATCGTTGTCCGGCAACGCGAGCTCCGCGCGGCCCGGGACGTGACGCCCAGCACTGGCGGTCCGTTGGCCTCCGCGATCACGACCCCCGAACCAGAGCGGCCGCCCCCTCTCCCGCTGAAACCCGACGAATCGATCTCCAGCCAGTTCCGGTTGGTTCGCGATTGGGAACGCACGGAGCAATCCGCGCTGCAAGAAATCGAGCGGAACCTCGATCGCGGTATGGCCGAAGAAGCGCGCCGCTTGGCTACGCGGATGCTTGAGACCAACCCCGACAGCTTGACGATGCGGGAAATGCTCGGGTGGACACAGTTGCAAGATGGGGATCTGGCATCGGCCACGACGAACTTCCTAGCAGTGTTGCGGGCCGACCCCCAGCGCGCGAAGTCGAGGGCAGGTCTGGCCGAGGTGGTCCTGAAGCAAGAACGCTTCGACGTCGCACTCGACGCCGCGCGTTGGATCTTGGAACAAACTCCTCAGGACACCCGGGCTTTGAGAATTGCTTCGCGGGCCGCACTGGAAGTGGGAGAGTACGCCGCCGCGCAGCGCTACCTTCGGAGCTGGCTCGCCCAACAGCCCCAAAACCGCGAGGCCAAAGATCTTCTGGGTCTTTGCTGCCTTCGCTTAGGTGAATACGGCAAGGCCATCTTTTACCTGAGTGAGTTATGCCGGGATGGCAACGCTACCGAAGCCACCTACTTGAACCTCGCACTGGCCCACGCGCAAGCCGGACAAACCGGCGAGGTCGTGCGGGTACTGAGCGAGGCGGTCGAGCGCTTCTCCGTTCGTACGGTCGCATCATGGTTCGGCCGCACGGACATGGCGAGCCTCCGCGACCAACCCCAAGTGGCGTTGTTTCTGGATCGTCTGTTAAAAGACGCCGCGCCCACTCTAACCGTCCGGTTACCGGAACGTCCCGTGGTCTTCCCCGAGACCACCCCAGGCCTCCTCCCGCCCCCGGACATACTGTCCCCGCGCTATCGCTAAATTTCCGAGTTTCCGGCTCAGCCGGACTTGGACTCCGATTCGTCTTTCGGCTTGTTCTTCGTGGCCTCGGCCAGCTCCCGTTCCGCCTCCTCGCGCCCTTTCCGAAACTCCGCCATGCTGCGGCCTAACGCGCGGGAGATTTCCGGGATTTTTTTCCCGCCGAAGAGGAACACGATCAGGATGATGATCAGAATGATCTGCCCGGGACCCACATTGCTGGGACTGATGAATGCTGTCATGGCCATCTCCTCGATCTGTTAAGGCGGACCGATCCAATCCCCGGCCCGCGCTTCACCATCTAAAATCTCCGCAATCACGAACTCCCCGGTGCGCCGGCCCGTGATTTGAATGTGCCCGACCGGCCGCGTCCCGCGCATGAGCGGAACCACTACGCCCATCGGCGGCACCACTACGCATTCGAGAACGACCCATCCATCTGCGGGCCGGGCGCGGATCACTCGACCGCAGGGGCGTGCCGCTGCGCCACCCGCCTCTAGACGGTTCGGCTGGGGCGAAGCACATCCCCATAGTAGTCCGAGACTCAAGGCTATGGGCCACCCCGCGGCCGACTTGGACTTGCGTTCTCGCCACGGTCCTAACCTCGATTCGTTCACCGTCGTATCGTTGGCCAGCCTGCGAGAGGACACCCCTCGCACTTCGGTCGCGCGCGGCAATGCCGCTTCGCCAGCGCAACCAGAAGGGCATGATACTCGTTCCACATCCGGGTGTCACGCGGAAGTCGGCGGACGAACAATTGGGCCATCGCGTCGTAGGACATGTCGGGATCCGCCCACCCATGGCGTTCCAAGATCCGGCGAGTATAGGCGTCCACCACGAACACCGGCCGCCCCGCCGCATAAAGCAAGATACTGTCGGCTGTTTCCGGCCCGATCCCATACGTGGCGAGCAAAATCCGCCGCAGTCGCCGGGTCGGCTCCCGGAACAAACGGTCCAACCGTCCCCCGTAACGGTCCACGATCAGGGAGGTCAGCGCACGCAACCGCCGTGCTTTCACATTCGGGTAGCCGGCCGGACGAATCAGCGCGGCGAGTTGGTCCAACGGTAACTCGTGTAAACGTCGCACGGACAGCCGGCCGGCTGCGCGCAGTGCCCGGATGGCGCGCTCCACGTTCGCCCAGGCTGTGTTTTGCGTCAGGACCGCGCCCACCATGACCTCGAATGGGGTGCGGGCCGGCCACCAGTGCTGAGGTCCAAACGCCCGTTCCAAGGCACGAAACACCTCGCGCGCTGGAAACCGTCGCCGCATGGCTCGATTTTGACTTTTCCTCGAATTGTTCATTCAATGCCAGCGCAGTCAGGTCCATGGTAGCCAGACCTGAGTACGGAGACAGATCCATGCGAATCGTGTTCGAAGGCGGCAGCGATACCGTCACCGGCTCGCGCCACCGAATCGAGGTCAACGGAACCGCTGTCTGGCGCGATTGTGGTCTATTCCAAGGCCGACGACAAGAGGCCGCGGAACGCAATCGCACATTTACGTTTCCGCCGCAACACATCGCGGCGATTCTCTTGTCCCACGCCCATATCGACCACTGCGGCAACCTGCCGTCGTTGGCTCGCAACGGATTCGATCGTCCAGTCCACGCCACCCATGCGACCTGCGACTTGTGCCAGATCATGTTGCGAGACGCCGCTCACATCCAAGAGCAAGATGCGGCATACTTGAACCAGAAAACGAACCGCCGGAGTCTGCCGCCTGTCGAGCCGCTGTACACGCTCGCCGACGCAGAAACTGCGCTCGGCTGGTTGAAGGGCCACGCATATCACGAGCCATTCGAGGTCGCACCCGGACTGCGCGCCGCCGCCCTGGATGCGGGCCATGTGCTGGGAGCCGAGCTCACGCTGGTCGAAGCGGAAGAACATGGGCGGACCGTCCGCGTCGGATTTGCGTTGGATCTGGGGCGACGCAACCTCCCGTTGCTGAGGGACCCGGAACCGTTACCCCCGGACCTCGACCTCTTGGTCTTGGAAAGTACGTATGGCGACCGATTCCATGAGGACGTTCACACCGCGCGCGACCGATTGTTCCACATCATCCGAACCACGATCGACCGAGGAGGGAAGGTGTTGATTCCTTCCTTTGCACTGGAGCGGACGCAGGAGATTCTTTACCACCTGCACGTGCTCCAAACGGAAGGTCGCCTGGAACCCGTCTGCACCTATGTGGACAGCCCGATGGCCTCCGCGATCACCCGGGTCTTCGAACGCCACGTGGAGCTGTTGGACGACGAGACGCGCGCGCTGTTACGGTCGCAAGGAAGCATCTTCCCGCCCTGGGTACGGTTCACCTCCACCGTGGACGAGTCCAAGCAGATTACGGCGTCTAACTCCCCCTGCATCGTGATCGCCGCCTCGGGCATGTGCGAGCATGGCCGCATCTTGCACCATCTCAAGCACGGCATCGAGCGCCCGGAAAATTCGATCTTGATTGTTGGATTCCAGGCCGTCCACACTCTCGGCCGCCGACTCGTCGATGGCGAGCGGCGGGTCCGGGTGTTCGGAGACTGGTTTCAGGTCCGAGCGGAGGTGCACGTCCTGCAGGCCTTCAGCGCACACGCAGACCAAAAGGATTTGGTGGAGTACGCCCAGGCCGTTCGCCCCCGGCGGATCGCGCTGGTCCACGGGGAGTCACCGGCCCGCGCACGATTGGCGGCCCGGCTCGAAGAAGTGTCCGACGCAAAAGTATGGTTGCCGTCCCCGGGGGACACCATCGCGTTATAGCCAACACCGTGGGCGCAGGCGTTACGAACGAGTGGTCACTGGCCTGAAGGATGAACCACCCACCAATGGGATCGAACTGCCCAGTAGGCACATTTGCGTCGGTTACCAGAAACGGTAAGCTGAACCTATGAGCCAGCGCCGAGCACGGATCGAGCGAAAAACTCGTGAGACCCATATCACGGTCGAGCTGGATCTCGACGGTCAGGGGGTGACGGAGATCCAGTTGGACTTACCCTTCATGCGCCACATGTTGGAGCTGCTGGGGCGGCACGCGCTATTCACCTTGACTTTGCGCGCGACCGGCGACCTCGATGTGGACTATCACCACACCGTCGAGGACATCGGCTTGGTGCTTGGCGAGGCGTTGGACCGAGCGTTGGGGGATCGCGCGGGAATCGTGCGGTACGGGCACGCCATCATCCCGATGGACGAGTCCCTCAGCCTGGTCGCAGTGGATTTGGGCGGCCGGCCCTACTTGGTCTATGACATCGCGAACCGGCGGAAGAAAATTCTCGACTTCGATCTGGGCTTGATCGAGGAATTCTTCCGTGCCTTCGTCACACAAGGCCGAATGAATCTGCACATTGCACATCTATACGGCACAGAGCCTCACCACGCCTACGAGTCCGTCTTTAAGGGCGTGGCGCGGGCACTCCGCATGGCGTGTGCGCGCGATCCGCGAGAAACCGGCATACCCTCCAGCAAGGGTGTGATCTGATTGGGCCGCTCGAACGACATGATCGGGATCATCGAGTATGGCATGGGAAATCTTGGCAGCGTGCAACAAGCCGCGCGCGCCTGGGGCTTGGAGTTCTGCGTCCTTTCGAGGCCCACTGCATTGGACTCGGTTTCAACGCTGATCTTGCCCGGTGTAGGCGCGTTCGGAGATGGGATGCGATATTTGCATGAACGTGGCTGGGCGGATGCGCTGCGTGACTGGATCGCCCGCGGCCGCCCGCTGTTCGGAATTTGCTTGGGACTGCAGCTGCTGTTCGAAACTAGCGAAGAGGCTCCCGGGGTGTCTGGACTCGGTGTGCTTCGCGGACATGTGCGTCGACTCCGTGTGCCCCCTCCATTCAAGGTTCCCCACATGGGTTGGAATCGAGTCTGGCAAGTCCGAGAGGACCCACTTTGGCAAGGCATTCCCGATGGCACGCACTTTTATTTCGTACACTCCTACCTCGTGGAGCCGACCGATCCAGACAGCGTGGTCGGCCGCACCACGTATGGGGAATCGTTTTGTAGCGCCGTCCATGCCGGTGCGGTGGTCGCAGTGCAGTTCCATCCAGAAAAAAGTCAGCGGTTTGGACTGCAGCTGTTCGCCAACGCGCTTCGCATGGTGGGAGAATCCCCCTCATGGACTCGTTGACGATCGTTCCCGCGATCGATCTCCGCGGTGGCCGCTGCGTCCGCTTGTCGCAAGGCCGGCCAGATCTGGAAACACGCTACGCGGACGACCCGGTCGCGGTCGCGCAACACTGGGTCGAGCTCGGAGCACAGTATCTCCACGTGGTCGACCTCGACGGGGCGCTGGAAGGACGTCCGGTGCACGCCCAGGTCATTCGACGCATCGTCGAGGTCGCGGGCGTGCCCGTCGAAGTTGGCGGAGGGCTTCGAACGGACGAGGACATCCGGGCCATGCTCGACGCCGGTGTCTCCAGAGTGATTCTAGGCACTCGAGTCCTGGAGCAGCCCGACGAAACTCTGCGGCTCGTGCAGTGGCTGGGCGAGCGACTCGCCGTGGGCTTGGATGTTCGAAACGGCCGCGTTCGCGTGCGAGGCTGGCAAGCCGAGGCCAGTTGGAGCCTCGAAGATGCTGCGCGTCGCCTCGACGCGGATGGGGTGCAGGTGTTGATCGTTACGGACGTAACCCGCGATGGCATGCAAGCCGGAGTCAACACGGAGATAATTCAGGACGTCTGCAGGCGGGTGTCCGCATACGTCGTGGCCTCCGGCGGCGTTCGCAGTGCGCAGGATATCCGGGCGTTGACGGCGCTAAAACTGAACAATCTTTGGGGAGTCATCGTTGGACGCGCGTTGTACGAGGGGAGTGTCTCGCTGCCCGAACTACTGCACGCGGCCGCCGAGCCATCCCCTCAGGCGTGAGACGCGGAGCGGATTTTTCGGAGCAATTCCAAGGCCGCGGCTTGTTCCGCAGTCTTCTTACTTCGCCCCGTCCCGATCGCCGTGCCCGTGGAGTTCACACAGACCTCCACGACGAACTCCCGTTCGTGCATTGGGCCGCGCTCGGCGATCACCCGATAGACCGGCAAGTCCAAGTGGTTCCGCTGGCACCATTCGAGCAGCGCTCCCTTGGGATTTTCGTATTCGGCCGTGGTGGCCATCTGCCGAAGAATCGGCAATAGCGTGCGTTCGAAGATTTGCTCGACCGCCTTCATGCCGCCGTCGAGATAGACCGCCCCAAGGATCGCTTCGACAGCGTCCTCCAAGATTTTTTGCCGCGACTGTCCATCACACTTCAACTCACCGCGACCGAGCTTGATGTGGCGTCCTAAATCGAGTTGCCGACCTGCCTCTGCTAACGCACTGGGGCGGGTGAGCGCGGCGCGACGTTGGGTCAGCTCGCCTTCGGTCAGCTCGGGATAGCGACGGTGGAGCCACACCGCAACGGCGAGAGCCAGTGCCGCATCGCCCAGGAATTCCAGCCGCTGGTTGTCTTGGCCGATTTCTGGATGCTCGTGCCGGTAGGATGGGTGGATCAGTGCGGTCTCCAACAGCGCGGTGTGACGGAACCGGTAGCCTAACCGCCGCTCGATCTCTCGATAGGGCCGCCACCACAACATAGTACAAGAATGGGCACAGACCGCAGCGTTCGCAAGTCGTTTGTTACCGCCAGGATCACCAGAAACTCATAGTTTCGGCGAGTTCCAGCCGCCTGGATATTGCGAAAGCCTGGACGCTGCTTGTGGGGAAAGTCATTCTTCCAAAGTACCAGCACTCCACTAAAGCACGGAGGATGGGACCTACCTCGTTTTCAAGGTGGCCCGTCACCTCAATGAACCGCGCACTGCACCGAAGGTCCGAGCACGACTTGAAGGCCCCGGCACAACCAGACCAGCCGGCGTGGTTCACGACTGTCGCCGATTCATTCGGGCATAGACCCTCCATAAGTTGGCGCCCACCCAAATCGCGCGGTCGTTCCCTCCGGAAGAGCCATTGCGTTTTCATCTGCGGGTCCTCCCAATGCCGGTCGCCTTGGCATCCATACCGCCAAGACCCGTGATGGCCCCAACACGAGAAACCGCAGGACCAAGCTTCTGACCGCGGGGATGTTTCTTGACTTTCCCGACGCGCTCCGTGTCCTACTGACCGTCGCATACGTGGGCACGCGCAAGAATGCGGTGGAGAGTGTAATTGTTGCATGAGTTGACATTCTACCAGACGGCAGCAAAAATCATGTTGGGACCGAAAGGAGACCGACCATGAAGATATTGGAAAAGCTTTCGAACCAAGCGAAACCACGTTGCGTACCCCCGCTGGACCCCGAATTTGTTCCGGCAGTTCTTTGGCACCGCGCATTCCAGTCCTGGGCGCATCAACTGGCGGGTCCCTGTGTGGAGTTTGCCCTGGTTCGTCCGGACAGCACATGTTTTCGGCACTCGATGCGGATTCTGCCTTTGCGAGAAGAGTATCGCGCCGCGAATCTACGAGCATTGGAGCGAACGCTGAAGTTTCTCCTTTGGATGAAAGGGGCGTCTCGAATTTTCATGGCCGGCGCGGGCGATCTGGTCGCCGAGCTGGCTCGGGTGTACTCGCCCAATGGCGCACGAGCGTTCGACAACGACCTCATTGGACGCCGGGTCTTCTTGGAGGATCTTTTCTTCGGCTCCTGCACGCCCTCAGAACTTCCGCCACCGAATGAACCCGTGATGACGCTCGGGCGGCATTTCGACGGCTGTCGTATTGGGTTTGACTTAGGTGGAAGTGACCGGAAGTGTGCGGCCGTGGTTGACGGAGAAGTCGTGCATTCGGAAGAAGTGCCATGGGATCCGTACTTCCAAAGCGACCCCACCTACCACATCGAGGGCATCCGCGACTCGCTACGCCGGGCGGCGGCCCATTTGCCACGTGTGGACGCCATCGGCGGCAGCGCGGCAGGGATCTATATCGGCAACGAACCCCGTGTCGCCTCCCTATTTCGCGGTGTGTCTCCCGAGGACTTCGCCAAAGAAATCCGCCCGATGTTCCATCGCCTTCAAGCCGAATGGGGCGGGGTTCCCTTTGTGGTCGCAAACGACGGCGAAGTGACTGCGTTAGCAGGGTCGATTGCCTTACGGGAAAACGCTGTCCTGGGCATTTCCATGGGCACGAGCGTGGCGGCCGGTTGGTGCGACGCCGACGGCCACATCACGACCTGGCTCAATGAGCTGGCCTTCGTGCCGATCGACTACCGGGAAGGTGCGCCTGCAGACGAATGGTCGGGAGACCTCGGATGCAGCGTCCAATACCTCAGTCAGCAGGGTGTGGCCCGGTTGGCAGCTCGAGCCGGAATCGATTTCGAGCCGTCCGTTCCCGCGGCGGAACGCCTGGCGAGGGTCCAACAGCTGTTGAAGAGCGATGACCCGAGAGCGAAGCGAGTGTTCGAGACCGTTGGATGTTGTTTCGGGTATGCGCTGGCACGGTTTGCTGATTTTTATCCGGTTCGGAACGTGCTCGTGCTCGGCCGTGTGACCAGCGGCGAGGGAGGCACCCTCATCCTGGCGGAAGCGCAACGGGTGCTTCGCACCGAATTTCCGGAACTGGCCGAACGACTCAAACTGGTAGTTCCAGACGAAACAACTCGACGGCACGGGCAAGCAATCGCGGCCGCCAGCTTGCCCGAACTTCCGCGAAAAACCTGACGTGCAAAGCGGCTTTTCTTCAAAAAAACTTTCGCCTACCCTGTCAGGCCGGAGATTTTAGTCCATGAGTCGGGAACTTGTGTTGACGGTCTTAGCGGCAGGGATCGGCAGCCGGTACGGTGGCCTCAAGCAACTGGATCCGGTCGGCCCCTCCGGGGAAGTTATCCTGGACTACTCAGTGTACGATGCCATGCGTGCGGGATTCACGCGCGTGGTCTTTGTTATCCGTCACGAATTCGAGACCGCGTTTCGTGACGGGATCCTCTCCCGATATCCGGATCGCGTGCCGGTGACCCTCGCATATCAAGCGCTGGACATGCTGCCGGCAGGGTTCGCGCTGCCCAAAGACCGCCGCAAGCCGTGGGGCACGTCGCATGCAGTCCTGTGCGCTCGAGACGCCATTGGGGATGCCCCGTTCGCGGTGATCAATGCCGACGATTTTTACGGCGCGGGTGCGTACCAGTTGCTGAAAGAGTTTTTGCTGGATCCTTCCAACGATGGGCGGACCTATGCCCTCGTGGGCTACCGGCTGCGGAATACGCTGTCTGAACATGGCGCGGTCGCACGGGGCGTATGCCGTGTGGATGCCGCCGGAAATTTGATCGAATCGGAGGAACTCACCGCGATCGAACTCCTCCCGGACGGCCGAATCCAGAATCGCAACCCGGATGGAACCGTCCGAGTGCTATCCGGCGACGAACCAGTCTCGATGAATTTCTGGGGGTTTTTCCCTTCGATCTTCGAGCCCCTCGAAGCGGAGTTCACTCGGTTTTTGCACAAGCACGGCCACGACCCCAAGGCTGAGTACTACCTGCCGCCGGCGATCACAGCGATCATCCGCTCGGGCCGGGCACGGTGCCGAGTGCTGCCGACTTCAGAGCAATGGTTCGGCGTCACCTACCGCGAGGACAAACCACGGGTCGTCGAAAGTATTCGTAAACTCGTCGCCGCCGGCGTGTATCCAGAGCGATTGTGGCCGTGAGTCGGCGTCGGCCAGTCGAAACGGATCGCCTCCGAAAGATCGCCGAACAATTCCACCTCTACGGGGACCTAGTTGAAATCGTCCCATACGGCCGCGGCCACATCAACGACACGTACCTCATGACCATCAACCAGGCCGGACGGCCAGTCCGGTACATCCTGCAACGACTTAACACCGACGTATTCCGATCTCCCGCCGCCGTCATGGACAACATCGCTCGCGTGACGGCCCATATTGCGCGCAAATTAGCGAACGAAGGATGCCCGGATCCAAGCCGCCGGACACTCACGATGGTTCCCTGCCGCGATGGACGACGATGGTTGGATGACCCCGACGGAGCCTTCCGGTGCTATTTATTCATCGAAGGTGCTCGTACGTTCGACCAAGTGGAAACCGTCCAACAAGCCGAAGCGGCCGCGCGTGCTGTCGGACGTTTCCAGCAGCAATTGGTAGACTTCCCACTGGACCAGTTGGTGGAAACCATTCCAAACTTCCACCACACCCGCCGCCGGTTCGAAGCATTTCGTCGCGCATGGGCTGCGGATCCGATGGGCCGGGCGGAGCAGTGCCGTCCGGAAATCGAATTTGCATTGGCCCGCGAATCCATTGTGGACGTGTTGCTGCAGGGTGAGGCGTCGGGCGAACTGCCCCGGAGGGTGACGCACAACGACACCAAACTCAACAATGTGATGCTCGACGACGCGACGGGGGAGGGCGTGTGTGTGATTGATCTGGACACCGTCATGCCAGGGTTGGTCCTGTACGATTTCGGAGACTTGTGCCGCACTGCTACGCGGCCCACCCTGGAAGACGAAGTTCAACTCGAGCGCGTCCAGATGCGCCGCGAGATGTTCGAGGCGATCGTGCGCGGCTACTGGTCCACCGCAGGCACGTTTCTTACCCGAGCCGAGATCACATGGCTGGCCTTCTCCGCACGACTTATCACGTTCGAAATCGGTCTTCGGTTTCTCACGGACTACCTGGAAGGCGACGTGTATTTCAAGACCCATCGGCCGGGGCACAACCTCGATCGGTGCCGCGTACAGTTTCGTATGGTGGAATCGTTCGAGCGAAACGCGGCGTGGATGGAAGATCTCGTGGCGCGCACCGCCGCCACGTCTCCCGGAGATCCGTCGTGAACCTGAGCCTGTGGGACATTGCCATTGTCGTTGCCTTCTTGATTTCGGTCGTGGTCGTGGGGTCCCTGGCAGCACGCCGCGCCGGCCGAAGCACGACCGACTTTTTCCTTTCGGGGCGCTCCATGCCATGGTGGTTGCTGGGCGTCTCCATGGTCGCTTGTACGTTTTCATGCGACACGCCTAATCTCGTGACAGACATCGTGCGAACAGGGGGCGTTGCGGGCAACTGGGCCTGGTGGGCCTTTCTCCTTACTGGCATGCTGACGGTCTTCGTCTACGCTAAGCTGTGGCGGCGGTCCGCCCTGGATACCGATCTAGGGTTCTATGAATTGCGTTACAGCGGTCGCCCTGCGGCACTTCTGCGAGGCTTCCGCGCCCTCTACCTTGGCGTCCTGTTCAACGTGCTGGTCATGGCGACTGTTTCCCTCGCGGCCATCAAAATTGGTCAGGTGATGTTTGGGCTGTCCCCGACGGCCACTTTGGCCTGGGCGTCGGCCGGCGTCGCGATCTACGCAATCCTCGGAGGACTGACGGGATCGATCTGGGCAGATTTTTATCAGTACTCCGTGGCCATGGCCGGAGCGATCGCCGCCGCGGTCTACGCGGTGAAATCTCCGCAGTTTGGTCTCGGCAGCATGGCTGCGTTGCTTCGGCACCCAGAGGTGGCAGGGAAAACCTCGTTTTTCCCTGCCGGACCGCACCACGGCGACGTCAGCCTGTGGATGGGATTGCTGGTCCTTCCGGTGGCGATTCAGTGGTGGAACGTCTGGTATCCGGGCGCCGAGCCCGGCGGTGGCGGCTATATAGCGCAGCGGATGCTGTCCGCCCGGAACGAGCGGCACGCCATCGGCGCCACATTGCTCTTCAATTTCCTTCACTACGCCGTCCGTCCTTGGCCATGGATCGTCGTCGCGCTGGTCTCGCTGGTGACGTTTCCGCCCGACGATCCCTCCGCGCAGGCCGCCGCGCACGCAGCGCTGAACTCGCCCGACCCTCAAATGGTGGCCGCCATGGAAGCCTATGAGTCGGGGCGAGCGCACGAACTTCCGCCGGAGCTTCGAGATCGAATTCGCTTGCTCAAAGCCCAAGCAGCCGGTGTGCGCCGCCTGGCGGAAGCATTTCCAGCGGTCCACGACCAGTTCCTGCGCCACGACATTGCCTATCCGGCGATGATTTCACGGTTGCCGAGGGGCCTCCTCGGCCTGGTGGTCGCGTCCTTGATCGCCGCCTACATGTCCACCATTGCCACGCATCTGAACTGGGGCGCCTCCTACGTGGTGCAGGATTTCTACCGACGTTTCGTGCGACCGTCCGCGTCGGAGCGCAAGCTGGTGGCCATGGGACGGTGGATCATGCTCGCGTTGCTCGTCCTTTCCGCCTGGGTGGCCGTGCAAATGACCAACGCGAAGGCTTCGTTCGATCTCCTGTTGGCGGTCGGAGCTGGCACGGGCTTGATCTACATCCTGCGTTGGTTCTGGTGGCGCGTAAACGCGTGGAGCGAAATCTCCGCGATGGTGATCTCTTTCGTAATCGCCTGCTTCTTCGCGTGGGGTGCACCGCGGTTGGGATTGGAAGAGGCCATGCACAACGCCGGGTGCTTCCGAATCATGCGCTACGGCGACTGGAAACTCGTCCTAGGCATATTGGGCACCACGATCGGCTGGCTGGCTGTCACCTACCTCACACCGCCCGTGGACTCGCACACCTTGCGAAATTTCTATCGCAAGGTCCAGCCAGGAGGCCCCGGCTGGCGCAAGGTAGTGCGAGAGGCACGCGCCGAGGGAGACGAAATCGTGAGCGATCAAGGCTGGGACGTCCCGATCGGGATCCTGTGCATGATGCTAGGTTGTCTCGGGATTTGGAGCGCTTTGTTCGCCTTCGGGAACGTCCTCTATGGCCGCCCCGCCGCCGCGCTAAGCTTGGCGCTGCTCAGTGCCGCTTCTCTAGGCATGGTGCTCAAGGTTTCGCAACGACTTCATGTCCGGTGATGAGCGCCATGCATCCGTACATGGTCATGTTCGGTGAAAGCCCGGCGCGTCCGCAGTTCCTTAACAGAACTCGGTGAGGTTGCCAGCACCGCGCCGCTGGCTATCCTAGGTAGTCATCAGGAGACCAATCATGAGCCGTAAGCTGATTTCGACGCTGATTTTGCTCGCCGTCGCCGTGGTCGTCATGCTCCTCAATGCGGGTGATACAGTAAACCTTCACTTGCTCTGGACCAGCATAAAGATGCGTGCGGCGTTCGCGTACTTAGGCTTCACGACCGTGGGAGTTCTGATCGGCATTCTTCTGAAGTGAGGCGCGCCCGGGGCATGGTAGTTGATCCGGGTCCATCCCCTCGCGAACGCGAATAGTTTCCAATACTCGCGGTACGTACATGCGCGTCTCCAACGGTAGCGCCGGCGCGATCTCCTCGAACGACGAGCCGCCGGTGTCTTGCAGCGCCCGTGCCACGCGCGCACTGCCGGCGTTGTACGCGGCCAACGCCAATGGCCAGGATCCAAACCGCTCGTGCAGTTGCCGGAGGTGCCGTGCCGCCGCCATCGCATTCTTGACCGGATGCGCCCGCTCGTCTTCCCCTTGGGACACCTTCAGTCCTAGGCTTCGGGCGGTCGCCGGCATGAGTTGATACAAACCCAGAGCTCCCCGGGGGCTGCGAGCCGTAGGATCCCATCCAGATTCCACCTCCGCAATCCAGACCAACGCGTCCGGAACTCGTTCGCGACGAAATGCTTCGCGCACCGCCAGCATCAGCTCGCGGCTTGAGAACGTGGGCGGCGGACTCGCTCGCACGCGCTCTTGCCATAGCTTTCTGGACGCCAAGACTTGCACGCGGTTGGCTGTGGCCGATGGCAACTTCGGAGACGGACTCGTCCGCGCTGGTCGCCACGGCGGCTGGCCAGGCGGCGCCACAGGTCTCGAGGGGATGGAGGGTTCTGGCGAAGGCCGTGGACGTGTCGGTGGCGGCAAGGCCTGGGGCGGCACCACGGCCTTCGCTGCGGTGAGATAGTCGAGCCTCGTGCGCAGCCATGAGGCATACGACGTAAGTTCGGGCACCTCGCGCGCATGGTCGAGCGCCCAACGCACCCAAGGCTCCAGCTGCACGAGCTGCTCCTCGTCTTGGCCCTCCAGTGCGTCCGCGACCGCTTGGACCAGATCCCAGGCGTAAGCGTCGAGCTGTTGACGTGCGGTCTCGGTCCAGACGGGCACTAGCTGTGCCGCCGTTTCATCCACCCAATCCGCCCACCCCGCCAAGTTTTCTCGGAGGTTTTCCACTACCCGAAACACGCCTTGGCCCGACCCGTGCGGCACTGCGAAGCCGAGTCCGAACACGCACGCGGCCCACACACTATGACGTACCCCAAGGTTCGGAACGTGCACCTTCGAAAGACCCATCCAGCCAGACGATGGACCGGTTCGGCACATACGGCCACGGACACCACCGGAACGCTCCATGCCACACCATGAGAAGTCCGCGACGATGATCCGCGTGGTTCTCGGCGCCGCTACTTCGTTGCATGCTTCGACTCGCCGAACACCACGGCTTCAAACACATAGAAGCGACATCCCTGCCGCCAGTCATCTGGGCCCAATCCCGCTTTCAGCGCCAAGTGAGTCAACGTGGTGGGAAGGTCCCAACCCTGTTCCGGCGCGACCTGAGGAAGAAACACGGCAGAACGGGACCCTTTCTGCAACACTATTCCATGCCGGCCCAACTCGATGTGGTCGGAACTTGGAACCTCTACGGGCTCCGACAGCGCAGAGATCTCGATGTCGCATTCGTTCAGCTCCGACTCGGCGAGCGGTGGAAACCGATAATCTTTGAACGCCGCGTTGAGCGCGTGGTCCATGACCGCTTCATAGAGGGCGCGCGTGGGAAAAATCTCGCCGATGCAGCCCCGCAGTTCCCCATGCTTGTGGAGCGTCACAAAAGCCCCGGCGATCTGCCGCATGGCCGGCGTGATCTTGATGCCCAGTTCCGCGGCAGTGGGCTTTCGCCGGTGGGCGAAGTAAAACTCGATGGTCTTCCTTGCCAGCGATAGCAGCGCCGCCCGGTCATCGGCGGGAATCTGGAGAACCTCCGAGGCCGTGTGGACCGCCGGTTCCTTCTCGACCGGATAGCGTAGGGGTTTGGGAGACCATCGGACCCGGATCGCCGCCGCCACGTAGCTGACAGAATTGTCCCAATCGCCCGTGATTTGGCCGGAGGTATCGTATTTCAGTAACCTCACCTCGGCCTCCGGCGGCAGCATGGCGAGCAGAACTGCCACCGGGTCGCGCCCGCAGATCGTGGCCCCCGTTCGCTCGATGTACCGCCGAAAACCGTTCGGATCCCGGCGTTGAATGAACTCGAACGCCCCCAGGTCGAGTTTTCGCAGGTTTTCGGCAACGTTCGTGACGAAGGGCACGTAGTCGAACCTCGGGCCATAGTGAGTAAAGTCCGTACTCGCGACCACCAGCGTGTTGGAGTCCAACTCGGCCAACAGACAGTCCGCAGCCTCTCGGACCGCTGCATCATCCAACTGCCCCACGACCAACGGGACCAGTTGGAAGGTTCCCAGCGCAACTTGCAGGAGAGGAAATTCGATTTCGATGCTGTGTTCGCCGGGCATCGCGCCGGGCACCGTACGGAACAAGGGATAGCGACGCAAGCGTTCGACGAACTGTTCGTCGATCGGCAGCTGGCCTAGGATGGTTTGGTAGGACGATGCGTCGGGCACCGCGATCATGTTGCGCATCGGAACGCGATGGGTCGGTCCCATGACAATCACCCGGGAGAATGAACGACCCTCCACCACTCGGGCCCCGTGCGCGGCGACCGCACCGGAAAATTGATAGCCGGCATGTGGCAAAATGAGCGCGCCCACTCGATCGTCGCGTGTTTCACCGGATGCATCCAGGTATTGCCGCAGCTCTCGTCGGAGTTCAGCCTCGTCGGCGGTGTACCAATAGCCAGCGAGAGTCGACATGTAGGTCATCCCAGGCGAACGTTTCATGGTAGGCTCTCCTTGCGATTTTGCAGAGTGATCGGCACACGCGGACGACAGGAAGAGACCGAGCACCACGGCCCCCACACGCCAGTCCCACCTCACTCGGGCAGCCGCCGCGGGGAGACATCGCCGGGAACCCCGCGATCCAGGGCCGATGGCATTCGTCGGCGGCCGCCCCGCAGCGCACAGAAGTTCACCAAGCCCACGGACCGTTGCGTACATACCTAAATCCATCGTACACCCCAGATCCGCGTGGAACAATCAAGGATGCTTCACCTCGCCGCGGTGGATACCCTGGGTCTTGTCCGCCGGGTGTCGGCAAGTGTGGACCGGAAATTTCTCACCATCCCGCTGCAGAGACCGCCCGGGATCCCGGGGTTTGTGAGATGCTCTTCACTTTTTCGAACCCCTTCCCACACCGGTTCGCGGACGATGCCCATCGAGTGACATCCCCGACCGACCCTGGGGGAATCTGGGAACTCTAGGAAAAATGCTCCACGGCGAATTCCGCGATGCTACGGCCGATCATGATCGAGGCGGTGGCCGCCGGCGAGGGTGCGTTGAGCACATGCACCATGCGAGGGCCGCGTAATAACTTGAAGTCGTCGATCAACGACCCGTCGGGCCCGACCGCTTGAGCACGGACACCCGACCCACCTGGAGCGAGGTCGTCATCGCGCAAATCGGGCACGAGTTTACGCAGGGCTTCCGCAAAGCGATGCAAGCTGAGCGAGCGCCAATACTCCGACACGCCCGTGCGCCAATATTTCATCGCCATCTTCCAGAAGCCGCCATAGGTGGCCATGTCCCAAAGATCCGCCAGGGAGACATCCCTGCGGGAATATCCCTCGCGCCGAAACGCCAGCACCGCATTAGGACCCGCCTCCACTTCGCCGGTGATCCTTCGAGTGAAGTGCACTCCTAAGAATGGAAACCGCGGGTCGGGCACTGGATAAATCAAATTCCGGACCAAACTGCGGCGCTCCGAGCGAACCGTGTAGTACTCCCCCCGGAATGGCACAATCCGCACCGGTGGGTTCACGCCGCACAACTCTGCTACGCGGTCCGCATGAAGTCCCGCACAATTTACCAATCCGCGAACAAAGTACTTTTCCGATGCAGTGTGCACGACCAAACCGCCGGACTCCGGATGACATCCAAGAAACGGCGTGGCCACTTTCACCTCGCCCTGGTACTCCTCGCGAATGATCTCCGCCATCACCTGGCACACGCGCTGAAAATCCACAATGCCCGTGTGGGGCACCCACAGCCCTTCGATCCCGTTCACCGCGGGCTCGATCCGGCGCATCTGCTCGAGCGACACCCGCTCGATTCCAACCAGGCCATTGGCCAGGCCGCGCTGGTACAGCTCGTCCAGACGTTGGCGATCGCGCTCATCCACAGCCACGACGAGCTTGCCGCACCGCTCCACGGGAATGTTGTGTCGGGCGCAAAATTGGTACATCGCCTCCCGTCCCGCGGTGCACAATCGAGATTTCAGCGAGCCCGGGCGATAATATAGACCCGAGTGAATCACACCGCTGTTGCGCCCCGTCTGGTGCCGAGCAATCGCCGGCTCTTTTTCGAGTACGAGCACACGACGCCCGCGCGCACCTAAGGCCATGGCAGTGGCTAATCCGACAATCCCTCCGCCGACCACAACTACATCATAGGTTTCCGCACCCCGCATCAAGACCTCCACGACGCTGGTCGCCCCTCACCGTTGGTAGATCGGTAGGTAGTGATACTTGACGGCAAGTGCGAGCACAGCCATGGACGTGCCATACACACGGCCGGCATTGCGCTCTTCCCCGTGTGGCGCCTGCCATGAACCATCCTCGTTCTGCTTGGACAGCAAAACTTCTTCCACATTCCTCCGGGAGATCAACGCATCTTCACCGCCTCGCTGGTACATCCCTTGTGCATAGTAGTAGGTCCCATACAAGAAAAATCGGTCGTTCCAATCGAGTTTTTCCTGGCGCAAGAACGCCGCGGCCGCCTCGACTTCGGGAGCGGTATATAGTCCGCAGACCTGCATGGCCAGTAGCCCGTAGGAAGCTGAGGTGTAGGTTGGGCCTCGCCCAGGCTGATACCCACACCCGCCGGCTTTCTGACCGCGACGCTCCACTTCCTTGAAGGTTCTCCGCAGATACGCCACAGCTTTCTCAATGGCTTCCTTTGGCACGTCCATGCCCGCGTTTTTGGCAGCCCGCAGCGCCATCAGCTGCCAAATCGTCACCGACAAGTCCGAGTCTCGCGAATCGGGTTCGTAACGCCATCCACCGAAGTTCTGCGAGTCATTGCGGTCCTTACGATCCTGGGACCATAGGATCAACTCGATCGCTTTCTCAAGTCGCGCTTGGATCCGGCGATCGGTCTCGGCGTCAGGGCCCATCCCCAGCAGTTCGGCCAGCGTCAAGGTGACGATCCCGTGCCCGTACATGCGGGACCCATCCCCGCCGTAGTACCCGTTGGGTCGCTGCTGACCATCCGCCAACAGGTACTCCAAGCCCTTTCGAGCCATGACCCCAATTGCGTCGGGGGTCCCCGGAGGATGTCCCGTGGCAGCGGCGGCGAGAATCGCCAGAGCCGTCATTGCATGCGGGTTTCCTGCATCCGTGATGGCGCCATTCGGCTTTTGTTGACTCGCCAAAAACGCTAACGCGCGGTCCACCGCTTCATCCGTTCGATCCCGAAGCGGCCCAGCTACGACAGCGGTCGCCCACACACCCACCCATGCAGCTAACCAGCTCCATTTCATGGCACCGACCGTTGAGCCTCCTGCGCCAAAATCTTGAAGTAGAGGTCTACGAGTGCTCGATACTCTTCCGGCACGCTTTCGCGATCAGCCTCCCTCATTTCGCGCGCCATCTCCGGAGGCAGTCGCGCCCAATCCTCTGGAATTCGAACCGTGGCATCACCTTGCACCTCCGGACCCTCCTGGCCGGCGACATGCGCCGGAGCCCCCTGCGACGGCACGGTCCCAGGTACTTGCCCTTGGGACCGCGCACGCGCCATCGCGGACTGATGACTCGTCGTGGCCTGGGCCATCGCCTGCTGTGCAGCAGCTTGAGCGGCCTCGGCCATGGCCGCGGGTGTGCTACTCTGCGATTGAGCCGCCGCATCGAGCTGATCCAACGCCCGCGCTAACCATTCTGCCATCGCCAGCTCGGCAGGATTGCTCACCGGCTCTGACATCGCCGGGGGCATTGCCTCCAAGAGCGCCGAGAGTTCTTGAGCGCGACGAGAAGCTTCCAGCGCGGCCGTGTCCATCGGCTGCACTGCCCGTGCCGCCTCGGGGGAGCTTGCCATGGCCTGAGCCGCCTGGGTCATTTCGCCTGCGGCGGTCTGTTGAACCCGTTGTCCAGCCTCCGCCCACTGTTGCCCCACATTACGTTGCAAACGCTGTTGATGCATTCCGGCTCGCTCAACATCCCGCCCAGCCTCCGCGGCGGAGTGCACCATGCCAGACTGCTCCTGGCCACCTTGTGCCAACGCCGATTGTTCCTGCGCGGCTGTCTCTCGGAGTGACCGGGCCGTTTCTTCCGCCTGACGTGCGAGCTCCGCAGCGCCTCGGGCCGCTTCCCCTGCGTGCTGAGCAGCGGACCGCGCAGACTCGGCCACTTCGCTCCGACCGGCTTGACGGGCCGCACTTTCGGCGTTGCCAGCCCGGCGGGCCGCTTCGGTGGCCGACTCAGCCGCCTTGCGCAACGCGTTGGCGGTTTGTTCCAAGGCGTTGGCGGCGCTGGCCCGATTGGCTGTCTCAATCGAACGCGGAACGGTCTGCGCGGCTTCTGCCAACTGTTGAGCCGCACTCTGCAGTGCACTTGAAGCCTCCGGAGCGCCCTTGACCGCCTGCTCGGCCGCCGGTTGGACATGGTCTGCAGCGAGTTGCTGAATGGCCTTGGCCAGCTTCGCGGCCTGCTGCGTCGCCGACTCGGTCGTCGCAGTAGATCTCTGGGCGAGTTCGCGCACTGACTGCGACAACCCGGACTCTCGCTCCGACACTTGCTGCATCCGGGCCGCCGCGTTGGCCAAAAGTTCTCGCGACAACCGGTCCAATGCCGCTTGCATCGCAGGGTTCTGCTGCAATTCCGCTTCCAATGCCCCCCGCGATAGTTCCGGCAAATGGCCAGACAAACCTTCGGCCAACCGAGCGGCTCGTTCATACTCTCGTTGGAGCGCGTCCGCGATCCCGGCTTCCACCTCAGCTTGCCGAAGGTCGGCACGCCGACCTTGCGCGTCTCCTTGCTCGAGCCGTGCAAAATGCTCTGCCAAGGTCTCCAACGAAGACTCGATCTTTTTTTGTTGTCCTGCGGCTTGATCCAGCGCACCTCGGCGTTCGGCATCCGACGTTGCTTGGTCTGCTCGCCGCAACCAATCCTCCGCCCGCGGTGGCGGCTCCCGGAGCATCGCCAAACCATCGTCGGCGTCGCGCGCCCGCTCCCGGCCTTCCTCGGTACGCAGGTCTTGCGCAGCTGCTTCGGCTCGCAATGCCTGGCGAATTTCCTCGAGCCGCTCGTTGAACTGTTGCTGCTTCGCCAACAAGGGAGCAAGCTCTGGGCCAGACGGGGTCTTTTCCGTGGTCGACTTGGCCGCCTGTTCGGTTTGTTCACGAATCCGCCGGGCCTCTTCCGCCGCGTGGGCAAGTTGCTGCGACAACGACGGCGCCTGAGCGAGAATCCACTGACGCGAGGGCGTCACCTCTTCGGCCAACCGCGCTGCCAGAGCCGCAAGCTTCTCCGCAAGCCACCCCACCTCGGCCGCCACGTTTTGACGGCCCGCCACGTCTCGTTGCCGAGCCTGCATCTCCTCATCGGCCCGCCGCGCTTCCGGCGCCCCATGCGCCGCGTTCAATTCTTGTTGAACCTCAGGGGAGAAACCACGCGCGCGCAACTCCTCGCCCAACTCGGGCAACCCCGGGTAAATGGCCGACCACTCATGCGCACGCGACCGAACCTGGCGATCGTCGGGTCGCCCCCATCGTTCATGCGCGCCCAAGGTCGCCGTGTGCCGAGCTGCATCCGACAACGTATACACCGCTGCACTCTTGCGCACGGCCGCGGTCAACGACCGAACCCACTCCAGTGCGGCCCGGGCCGCGCCCTCTTCCTCCCACCGGGGAGACCACACCTTCAACGCAGACGCCACTACCGTCCACTCGCGAATGCGTTCGCGGTTGGCATCGCGCCGCAGCTCTTCAAAGCTCGCAGCATCCCGAAACTCCGCGGCGACCGCATCACGGATCTCTTCCAACTCCACTTGGGCCCACCGACGATGACGAGAGTTCGACTGCGCACCGTGCCGCGCTTGGACGACTCGTTCCAATGTCTCCAACGGTATGGCATCCACGTTCTGCCGGACCAACTCCCGTCGGTGCTCAGCCACCTGCCGTCGAACATTTTCCGAGATCTGCACCAATGTTCTGAGCGTCGACTCTACCGTCTCGCGTACCTGTGGTTCCATGGCCCACGCAGGCTGTTCGGGCAAAGCCTCGGGCGTCGGAGCATTTCGCAGCACCTCTTCAAGCCGGCGGGACATGTCTTTGAATTCGCCCCGTCCAGAGGAGCGCTTTTGAAGCTCGGAGAGCTCCCCCGTAACCGCGCGAAGCCGCTGCGCCAACACAGCCTCGCGGCGTGCCAAGAGATCCATTTGCGCACCCGCTGCGCGACTTTTGGCAGACGCCAACCGCGTCAGTTCCCGCTGGGCGTCGGCCAAGTCCAGAATGAGCACCTCCACCTGCTCCGCCGCGACCAATGTCGACGAACTCCTCTCCAACCGAGTCGCCGCTTGTACCGCGCGGTCCATTTGCTCATTCGTCCAACCCGGCACCGGAGATGCATCCGTATCCTCCTTGAACTCCGATGGTCGCGTCAACCAACGATCGAGCAAGCCGAGCTGTTCATGCCGGATCCGAGACAACGAACTGGCCAACAAGCTGAGTTCGTTCGCGCGGGCCCCGGCCGGCGTAGAGTCCAAGGCCCGCGTCAAGGTTTGCCTCGCTGTGTCCGCAACCTGAATAGCGCGGCGAATCGCCATGACCAGCTGGGCTCGCGCTTGCGCAGTTTCTGGCGCGTTCGCAGACTTGGCGGCCGATGTTCGGTATTTCTCGAGCGCAGCACGCGCTTCTTCCACGGCGACTTTTAGCCGTTCCATTGCGGAATGAATCTGCTGCCAAGCCTCTAGGATTCGACGCCGGTCCGGCTCGAAGCCCTCTCCAGCGATCCAAACCCGGCGCACCGTGGACTCGCCTCGATTCCCCTTCAAATCCTCGGCGACAAATTTGATCAGCACCTGGTCACCCGGTTTCAACTGGAGCGAGAGCAGATCCCGTACGGTTTCGACCGAGGCCAGGGTGCCGGTGCATGCGACAGGGTCCCCGTCCAGCGTCCACCCCCGCCGAGCGACCTGCAGCATTCGTTGGACCCGTGCCAAGCCCACGTCATCGCGCGCCTCGGCTCTGAGTCGGAGAATATCGTCCGCTGCGAGCGTCACGTCTTGGGCTGGCTCCACAAACTCTACCTGCGGAATCAGATCCGGCACGACTCGCAGTTCGTACACGGGGCGCGCACGGTTTTCGAATCCCGTCCGTGCTGCGACCAGTCGCACCTCGTACATTCCGGACCGATTTAATTCCAACTCCGTGGCCCAATGATGTGGATCCTCCGGCTCCAACCCTTGCACCACTTCCTCTCCACCGAGCCGCAACCGTAGCTCTGCAGTCTTCACGGGCTGGTCCACCTCGATCCGCACTCGCACCCGAGTGCCTTCCAGTCCTTCGATATCGCCGTGAGGTTCCTGGACGGTCCGAGGCTTCGACGGCAAGTACACCGGAGGCGAGTAGGTTTTTTCGAACGCGACGACCTGCGGAGGTGGAACAGCGTCCACCGTGTACCACCGGGTCATGCCGTCCCCTCCGCGGACTCGGTATCGGAGGGTCGAGTAACGGGCGTCGAGCGATGCGGCGAACCGCCCGCCTCCCAACGGACGCATTCGCAACCGAGCACCGCGACCGTCGGTCCGCGTTTCTAAGACCGCCTCGTTCACCGGCCGCCCTTCCAGCTGCGCCACAATGGCCACCGCGTCACCGCGGGGGACCGTCAAATCCGGGGGCGAGGGCTCCAAAATGCGCCAGCGGGTCCGCGATACTCGTTCGATATTCGCCATAGGAAACGCCGCGCGCAATGTTCGTTTCCAACCTTCCAGTCCCGGCAAGGACAGCAGCAGCGCCAGCAGCACGGCGGAGATCGCCATCCAGCGGAGCCAACGGCGAACGATCTGCGCCGGCAGTAATTCAGCCATGCTCAACGACTGCACTCGCTCGGCAGCGATTTCTTGGACGCGACGGCGGAACACGGGCGAGTCGAAAGTCTTTGAAGGGTCTTGCGACGCCGCCAGTTCCACCGCCGATAGAACCGTTTCGCGCAACTCCGGCCTCACGGCTTCGAGCCACTGGGCCAATCGGACCAGATGGACGCTACGCAGGTGTCGACCACACAAACGCCAGAACTCGAACACCGCCAGTCCGTAGGCCAGCGCCGAGAGCGTGTATCGCCAGGGATCATCTAACACCCACACCGCATCGGCCACTACCAACAACACCAGCATGCCGAGCAACACGCCCAACGCACCAAACAAACCGCGCCAAATAAGAAGATTTCGCCGCCGACGCCCGAATTCTTTCAGACGAGCGACGATCGCCGGGTGGAGTCCCGCCACTTCGACCTCACGATCGCGATGCGTGTTCATGGACCAACTCCGTCACTACGGTAGTCCTCGCCATTTTCGAATCACCCATTCCACAGTCAGCAAAAGAACGATCGAAATCAACCACGGCCAACTCCGGGCCAAATGAACCTCCCGTTCTACCACTTGGCCACGACGATAGGGGCGGAGCACTTCGAGCAGTCTGGACAACGACTCTTCGGACCATGTCGCCCCGCCGGAAACTGTGGCAATCTGTCGAAGAAGGTCTTCGTTGGCTCGCGGCTCGGCCAGCTCCCCCGCGTCCGGCGCGCGCAAGGCGACGCGGACCCGGGCGGGCGTGTCACTTTCCGGAACACCGGAGACGGTAACGCGGACTTCGTACTCGCCCTCCGGCAAGGGCTCGGTCTCGGCTCGGTAGCCACCGTATTCGTCGGCAGCCATCGGCACAACCACCACCCGCCGCCCATCGCGGTAGACAAGGGCTTGCCCGATCGCATTCTCGACCGCCCGACCCTGTGCATCACGCACTCGAGCACGCACCGCCAGACGACTGCCCGCCGGCTGGACCGGCGGCCCCGCATCCAAGGCCACCCGAGCATCCCGCGCGGCATATGGCGCCTCCATCACCGCCATCGCCAGCTGGTTCCAAAAGCGAGTGTGTCGCGCTTCGCCGTCCGGACTGCGCCAACGCCAAATCTCATCCATCGCCAAGAGCGCCACACGGCCCGCTCCGTAGCGTCCGAGCATCATCAGCGGGACCGCACTGCCATCACTTCGCACGCCTTCCAACCATGTGATCACGTCGGGCCGGGGTTTCCACATCCAGCACACCCGCGGCGGTTCAAGCTCACTCCAGAACGAATCCTCGGGCGTGTCCTTTGCTGCGAGGTTCAACGCGCCGGACTCACGGCCCGCAGGAGTGCACCGCAACGACGCGACTCCTTCCACGGTGCCGGCTTCCTGGGTGAGTCGTTCCCCGAGTAACAGTGGCCGCAAGGGCGTCTCCTCCAGCCGCCGGAGTTCTCCTCGCGAGCCATCCAAAAAAATCCAACCGCCACCGCGTTCGCCAACGAAGTCACGTAACCACTCTAAAGAACCGGACGGCCATCGGTCGGGCGGCACCTCGCCAAAGATCACGAGGTCATAGCCCATCAACGCGTCTCGAGACGCCGGGAACCGGTCCGCACCTTCGCCCATTGGGATGGGTCCGTCGCCGTACAGAATCGACGTCACCTCCCATTTTTCATCCCGCTGAAAGATGTTGCGAATATATCTGGCCTCCCACCTGGGACGTCCATCCACGTGCAGGATGCGGTACTTTCGCGTCACGGCAAACACCGAAAACGTGCGTTGGTCGTTCTCGGGAATCTCGTCCCCGTCGGGCAAGGACACCACGGCGCGAAAGTCCAAACGCACGCCCGCCGAACGGACGCCGGCGGGCAGTTGCTGTTGGGCGGCCTCTGTGAGATCTTCGATCGCGAACTCGAAGGGCCACGTGCGGCGTCCTTCGCCGGACGACACGATGGACTTCTCCCACACGACGCGGTCTCCAGTGACGATCCGTAGAGTAAAAGGACGGCCCGACGGCATGTGGTCCTGAACCACAATCGTCCCCCGTACGCGATCGCGGTGGTAAACCGATGGCGCCGTGTCCACGCTCACCACAGCGAGATCTCTCGGCGGTCGAGTCGAGCCCATCACTACGGTGAACACTGGAACGCCTCGCCCACCCAGAACCCGCGCCAACTCGACCGGCGTGGCCCCGTGGTTGTGCCGACCGTCCGTACACAATACCAACACACATCGCGGAGAGCCGGATGAACGATCCTCCGGCGCCATGGCCTCCAGTCCTTGCCATGCGCGGGAGAGATCGGTAAAACGGCCCGTGGGCGGCGATTGGACCCAGACCGGAAGCTCTTCGCCCACCTCGGATCCAGCCGGCGTAGACTCCCAAATGCATTCGAGGCGGTCTTCGTGAAGTCCCAACACGCGAACATCGTACGCGCTCGCGAGTTCGCGTAGAAGCGGGGTACGTCCTCTCCAGAGGTATCCGAGCAACCGTTCCCATCGGGTGGTTCGGTCAAATCGCTCCAGCGCCGCACGAATGGCCGGTCGCCCTTCCGCGGCCAAAGCTTCCACCCGCTGCAGAAAAACGCGGCGAAGTTCAGCCTCCCATGCCGCGACACGACCGCTCCAAACCGGTGATTCTTTCCAGGCATTCGGCTCGCCTGCACCGATCGAAGCCACCCAGCGTTCCAAGCCTTGGAAGAGATCCCGCTGCAACGCCTCCTGCACGTTGACCGCACGGTCCGATTCGAACGGAACCAGACGGCTCCCTGGGATCGGCGCCTCGACCGTGCCATCCGGCCACTGCCACCGTGCAGCCACATGGGCTTCGCCATTGCCTTCCTTATGCAGTACCTCCACATAGTATCGTCGCCCCGCCTCCAATTTGATCCGTCGAGAACGTTGCGAGGGGGTTTGTTCCCACTGTTCTCGGCCCGTCCAACCTTCCACGTACGCGATGCGACTCTTCTGTTCAGGATCCTCGTTGGGGCTCAGCCACAGTTCACAGCCATCATCCCCGGCGATCCAAAACACGTACTCACCAGACACCGGAGGCACGAGATAGCCGCGCAAACGTTCCCCGTACTGATCGCCCCCGTCCTCGGGCACGGCCAATGCCGTCCTTATCCCTTTCCGATCCGGCGGCCCCCGAAACTTCGCCGAGCGAGTCAGCTCTTCGACCCGGTCCCCCCCGATACCGTCCCAGCGTTCCCAGGTGACCCCACCGAGCGCGCGCACCCCACTCAGCCAATCTTCGGGGACGGACTCCATTGCCCGCCGCGCTTGCTCCAAGCGCGCCCGGAGTCGCTCGACCGAAGAAGTCGCGCCTCGCGTGCCCGCGATGTCCTCCATGAGCCCGCGCACCAAGGCCAACTCATCCGCCACTGTTAATAACTCCATGCCTGGAAGCCCCAAGTCAGTCCAGCCAAGTTCATACGCGGCGAGCAGCTTGCGGCCGGGCTCCATCTGCGAGTCTTTCAACGACATGCTCGCGGAGTGATCCAGAACAATTCGCACTTGGAGAGGATTTCCGATCCACCGCCGAAGCCGCACCACCGGTCCCGCCACCATCAGGCTCAGCGCGATCGCCACTGCAATCCGCGCCCCCATGGCCGTCCACGGCGCCCCGGGCTGTCGTCGGTACAACACGACCGTCGCGGTGACCACCACGACTGCCGCGATCAAGGCACCCCAAACCGTTCCGATGAACTGCAACGACATCATGCTGACGCACGCTCCAACACCGGGCGGGCAAGCCACGCTTCAAGTCCTAGTTCAAGCAACAAGACCACCATGGCCCACCACCAGACCGCTCGCCAAAGCTCTCGGCCATACCGGCGGTGCCGCTCCGCCGCGAGCCACTCCGCCGCGGTTCGTGCGATCGTGGCGGATGCCTCTGCCGCGACATGGTTCAACTCGGCTTCGCCTAACGGATCGAGATCCGATTCTTCCGGGGGACGCTGCACCACAAAGTGCATCACTTCACCTCGCGGAGGCCGCAACCAATACACCCCCGGACGCTCGGTGTGCCCAAATTCGGCCAGCCAACGGTGGCCTCGCGCTACCAATGGCACCTCATGCACGCTCCCATCGGGCGCGGTCCACACAGGGCGGTCGCCTTCCGTCCCCTCGACGAATGCCGCCAACGCCTCCCGTGGTGCCACGTTACGCGGGGGATGGACCGTCGTGCCAAGGTAGATCATGAGTTCTTGCATCAGCGGCACGTAGGCCGGCTTTAAGGGAAGGTTGCTCCAATCGGCGTCGCATGGAATAGCCATCAGGAGGATCCGACCTGCCCCCAATCGGTGCTCGACCAACCAGGGATCACCTGTCTCCAGCCTCGCCACCACGCGTTCCGACAGATCCGAGGGGACATCCAATTGATACCAAGCCCGAATCCGGATGCCTTGGAGCGTGCCACGCCCGGGATCGTTGAATAGCGACAGCGCAGGATGATAGAACCGCTGAAGACTAATCCCCACGGCCGTTTCTTCCGCGCTCGGAGCTCCCTGCAACGAGACGGGCACGGCCGGCAATAGCCCGGCGTTCGCCAACGCCGTACGATACCACTCCAAATTGATTCGGTCCCCGGGGCAAATCAACATCCCGCCCCCGTCTTGTACGAACTCCACCAGCGCGCGAAGTTGTTCCGAGGAACACTGGCGCACGTTGGCCAGCACTACGGCCCGCACGTCCCGTAGCATCGCTGGAGTCCACGTAGACTCTCCCACCGTCCGCGCCTCAATCCAGTCTGACCGACGACCTCGTCGCTCGCGAGCATACGGTTGAAGGGCCAGTTCCAAGAACGCCGTCTCGCCGCGCAATGGAAGCGGGTTGGGATCCCCGCTCACCAGCAACACTGCAATTCGGTCCGCAACCAGAATCGCTGCGGCGGCTTCGTTATCTCCTCGGAGGACGTCCTCGCCATCGAACATCGCCTCCACCAAGTGCGACCCCGCTCGATCGAAGGTCACCGGGAATAGGACCTGCGCAGATTCCCCTGGGGCAAGACGAACCGAAGACATGGTACGCTCGACCTGGTCCACTTTGAGGCGAATGCGCGCATCCACTGCTCGCCGCCGTCCCCAATTGTGCACCGGGACGCGAAGTTTGGCGGTCTGGTTCACACCGATCACCCCGCGCGGCAGTTGAATGGGCCCAACCGACACGTTATCGGAGGAACTCGCCGGAACTGGCATCAATACGATTCGAGGCGGCAAAGGTTGGGAAGTCAGCCGACGCCAGGCCGCACGTCGTTCTTCCGCGCTTTCTGGCCCCCATGAGGTCCGCTGAAAATCGCTCACGATCACTAACAACCGATCTGCGTTCTGCATCCGCTTTTCGAAAAGTCCGGCGGCCGACTGCAAACTCTCCGCCACCCGTGCCGCGGCGCCGCTACCTTCGATGTCGTCGATCCCGCTCACCCACAGGGCGCGGTCGACGGTCGGCTCTTCCAACCGTGGGATGGGGGCCGCCATGCCGATCACCGCCAATTCCGAGCCTCGCGGAAGCTCCGATACCAGAGAGCGAGCGGCTTCCTTGGCAGCGTCGAGCCACGAGCGGCCCGCTTCACTCGTTTCCATCGAAAGGCTGTTATCGAACAACATCACCACCGATGTCGGCGCACGGCCGGCCAGAGAGGACCCACGTGTCCACACCGGCCCGGCCATGGCCAGCACCACCAAGCCGATGAGTAGCGTACGCAGGGCTAACAGGAGCCACTGTTCGATCTGGATGCGCCGTCGGTGGACCCGTAAGAGCTCGTCGAGAAACATCATCGCGCCCCATGGGACGACGCGGAACCGGTGTCGGTGCCATAAATGGATAATCACCGGGATGGCCATGGCGACCAATCCCGCAAGCAGCGCTGCGTTGACGAACGTCATCGTTCAAGGCCCTCTCGGACGCCGTCAGGCTCTCCGGCCTCGTCCGCTCAAATAGCTAGCCAACGCCTCGATGGGCGGTCGGTTCATCACAAAGGTCGCCAGGTCCACACGATGGCGATAACACCCGCGTCGCAGCTCCTCCTGGAACTGCCGGACCCGAGCCTGGTAAGCTTCCCGCAGCATCGCGGGGTCCACGAACTGCCGGTGTCCCGCCCGTTCGAGCGAGTCAAACCGTACCCATCCGCGAAATGGAAACTCGAGCTCATCGGGGTGCCAGATCTGCAGGACAAGCACTTCATGGTGCGCATGGCGAAAATGCGCCAGGGCGGAAAGGATATGTGGGACCGAATCGAAACAGTCCGATAGGATGATCAACAAGCCCCGCCGATGCAGTTGCACGGCCAGGTCATGAAACACTGTGCCCAGCGAGGTTTCCCCGCCGGGTGTGGTGTTCAGAATGGTCTCCGCCAGTACTTTCAAATGCCCCGGCCGACTACGGGGAGGAATATATTGCCGCAACTGAGTGTCGAACGTTACCAGTCCCACCGCATCGCTCTGCTGCAACAGAAGCCAACTCAAGCCGGCCGCCATACGTGCCGCGTAGTCGAACTTAGTCAATTCCGAACCATCCCCATAGCCCATCGAGCCACTGGCATCCAGCAGCAGCATGGCCCGGACGTTCGTTTCTTCTTCGAACTCTCGGATGAAGAACCGGTCGCGACGGCCGAAGAGTTTCCAGTCCAAGCGCCGCAGCTCGTCCCCCGGCGCATAGGCACGATGCTCCCGGAACTCCACACTGAACCCTTTGTGGGGCGAACGGTGAAGGCCACTGCAGAATCCTTCCACGCGGGTCCGGGTCGGCACGTGCAAGTTTGAAAGCCGACGAAGGTCGTCCGGACTCAAGAGGCGAGTCACCGCGGTCACGGGCGACGACTCCTACAGGACCGGGCCAGCTTCGCGCTGGGGAATTTCTTGCAAGGCCCGTTCGACAATCGCCACCGTGGTCAGCCCCTCTGCTTCCGCCGCGAAGGTTGGGACGATTCGATGACGCAACACTGGACGCGCCAACGCGGCGATATCGTCGATAGTGACGTGGTATCGGCCATGCAACACTGCACGGACCTTGCCTCCGAGGATGAGCATTTGCGAGGCTCGAGGACCGGGGCCCCATTCGATCCAATCGCGCACAAAGGGTAATGCGTCGGGCTCGCCCGGACGCAACCGGCGAACCAGGTCCAACGCGTAGTCCAACACGTGGTCGGGCACCGGCACGGCACGCACGAGTTGCTGACACGCAAGGATCTCCTCACCCGTGATGACCGGTTTTAGTTCCACCTCGTGGACGCCGGTCGTCCGCATTACGATCTCACGCTCCTGCTCGCGCGTAGGGTACTCCACCCCCACGTGGAACATGAAGCGATCCCGCTGGGCTTCGGGCAACGGATAGGTACCCTCTTGCTCGATGGGGTTTTGCGTGGCCAGCACAAAGAACGGCTCCTGCAACGCATAGGTTCGGTTGCCGACGGTTACCGAATGTTCCTGCATGGCTTCCAGCAGTGCCGCCTGGGTTTTGGGCGGCGTGCGGTTGATCTCATCCGCCAGGATCATCTGCGCGAATATCGGGCCGGGTTGAAACACCAACGTGCGATGACCATCCGGGGTTTCTTGAATGATATCGGTGCCGGTGATGTCGGCCGGCATGAGGTCGGGCGTGAACTGGATCCGCCGAAACGTCAAGTCCATGGTCCGCGCCAGGCCCCGAACCATCATCGTCTTGGCCAGCCCTGGGACTCCTTCGAGAAGGCAGTGTCCACGGGCCAGGATGGCGATGACCATTTGTTCAATCACCGCCTCTTGGCCGACTATAAACCGGGCCAATTCAGTAGTGATTCGCCCATATGCATCGCGAAGCGCCTGCGCACGACGCAGATCTTCCTCTTGAAGTTGCACTTGCTTCATTCGACTCTCCTTGTATGGCTTGAACAGCCGGACAGGTATAGAGTATGCCTCCACTATCCGTCCCGGTCAAGCCTTCGAGATAACCCACTTCGTTGTCACGAAGATCCAAGACTCAAACCACCACTGTGCGAGCGCGGAACACACTGGGAAAGCTGACCGAAGAAAAGCGCGGAGTTTGTGAATTGGAACACTGTCTGTTTCGATCCGGTCGCAACGCAGGCACACCACACCCTTTTTCGCGGCGTGCCACTTCCACAAAAACGACACGTCAACCCTGAAGGGCTGTGAACTGAAGCAAGACCTATCACTGCGGCAAGAGCACGTCAACGTTGGCTCTGCCGATTGGCCCAGGCCTGCACCGGCGGTATTCTGTTACGCATGCGATGGTTCCAAGTGCGAAAGGTGTGGTGCCCGACATGGCCGACCGTTCTCCTAGTGGTGGCCATTGCGGCCGCTGCGTTCAGGTTCTGTTTGCCTTGGTGGTTTGATCTACTGGTGGTCCAGGACGATCCCGCTGCGGACTACGTGGTCATCGAAGGATGGTTGCCCGATTTTACGTTGCCCCAAGTCCTAGAGTTGGCCACGAACCCGATGTACCGAACCGTGATCACGACTGGCGGTCCTTTGGAGCGCGGAAGTTACCTTCTCGCACACCGGACATATGCCGATCTGATGCGCGCCACGTTGATCGCAGCCGGCGTACCATCCAATCGTGTCGTTAGCGTGCCAGCGCCAGCGGTGCGGCGTGATCGGACGTTTCAATCGGCCTTGGCCCTGAGCCGGTTCTTCGAAGGCCACGGGGTCGCAACGGGCCGGATCGCTTTGGTCACCATGGACATCCACTCTCGGCGGAGCCGCCGTCTGTTTCAACGGGCTTTGGGGCCAAACATTCGCGTCGCGATGGTTCCGATCGGTTCTTCCGACTTTGACCGTACGGACTGGTGGCGGTCGAGCGAGGGTTGCCGCGCGGTGGTCGGAGAATGGCTGGCCTGGTGCTCAGTATGGCTGCTCCATCCTTCCAAGACTGCGACGATTTCCCCACCGCGCGAATCAAACCACGAACCGGAGCTTGGCGCGGTCCCCCCTCCGACGGCCTTCTAAGCGGATGTCAGTGCTCGCACCACCTTTTTCACTGCATGCTGCATGGATCGCCGCGGAGGTTCGTTCGATCGGCCTCGCGGAAAAGTCTCACAGCCGTGATCGAGTATTGTCTTAGAATTCCCTTTCCCCTCCGCCCATACCCGGAAATCCTGTCGGATTTTGCGGAACCGGCTCTGGAGGAAGAATGCTTGGCCGCCTTCTTTCCGCGGTTCGAGCAGTTCGGCGGGCAAATTTCGGCGCCGCGCAGCACGCTCTGCGACGACGCCAGCGTGGGACCGTCTCGAGCGTTCTCTGGCCCGGCCGCTTCGATCGGAAGTTGACGTAGCGTGTAAAGCAACCACCAAAAACTGGTGGCGAGGGACGGAATCGAACCGCCGACACAAGGATTTTCAGTCCTCTGCTCTACCAACTGAGCTACCCCGCCACCAGGGTCTCGCTATAAGCATACCTATTCCAAAGGGACGGTCAAGAATCTTCACACACACAGCCCACACGCCACAGGTGACCGCAAGCCGTGTCCGTCCAAGCGATCCGCATAACCGACCTGTGCGCGGTCTGCCAACTGCCACCAATGACACGGGTCACTTTACACACAGTGGCGCGATGAGAACCACGCGGACAATCATCGTCAAGCTAGAACAACCACGTGGATTCTGTTGGCGAAGCCTGCGGCGCCCCCATCCGGAAACACGGAAGCGCCGCCGACTGCGCCCATCTGTACGCCCGTTGGCGCAAGCGGAACAGTCCGGCGAAATCCCAAAACGAGTCGCCCCGCGACGCATCGCAGGGCGACTTCAGTTTCCCTGGAAGATCGGCTTAACTCGCGGTCATGTTGATATCCGCCGTACGACCACTGGCTTCGATCCAAGTGGCCTGCAAGCGGCGGTTCGTCAAATAAATTTGGGCAGGACTTGTAACGGTCGCCGCGGTTCCGGCCACCGTACCGCTGAGCGTGCCGACAATTTTCACGCTCACGCCGGCTGCGCTGCGCCCCTCCGCCTCGAACGTCGCGATCACTTGATCGCCGATGTTCGGCTGCGGAGGGGTCGCGCTGGGCTCGTCGCTGGAAACCCCACCGGTCGAACGGATGGTGGCGATCTTGCCCGAGTACACGGCGCCATTGTTGTCGCGCAGGGTAATCGTGTTGCCAGATTGAGTGATGAGGAAGCTATTCAACGTCGGCCCCGTAGCGCCGCCGGTGGATCCTTGATAGGTGGCATAGATGGGAGTGCCTGCCGGAGGCCACGCGCCCAGTAGGTCAATGCTCCATGCTCCAGTCTGATACACAATCGTGCCCGTCTTTCCACTGCCGGCCAATACACCGTTTCCATTGTCAGTCAAGACGAACGCACCCGCCACGATTTGGAGCGTGCCGGGCACTACGGGCGCGTGCGAAAGAACTCCAGCATACGTGCTCTGACCCGCTACAGCAGTGGCAATTTTCTCATTTTTCACCGTGCTCACGGCGGTCGTCGAAGCACCTCCGCCGCCCGCGCGGTACATGCCACTGAAATTGACCCAGTTGTAGCGGTTCGACACCGTCTCCGCACCGCTACCGGCTTCCCAGTCGCACCCAACCAACACCAACCCGACGATCCCGCCCGCCGCAACCATCCAACCCAACCAGGACTGCTTCATGCTTCGACTCCTATTCCAATTCTTTTTTTCCAATTCCGTTGGCTCGACCTCTCAGTCCTTGAGCCGCCAACGCAAGCGATAATACCGAACTTGTCCGCTAGTGTCACCTGCGCCGGTCTGCACAGCTTGGACAGCGTTCGTATCCGACGTCGGCGCTACGGCCACGGGGGTGGCTTCCACGGGCGTCCACGGGCCTTGGAGGCTGGTGGCCGTCTCGACCCAAACTTCAATGTGCTCGGCCAACCGCTGGATGCCTCGCGCCAAACGCCACTTGGTTTGCAATAGCGACCCTTCTCGCTTGAGCGACGCGATCTCGAGCAACTGGCCGCATCCAGGCACACTGCTGCGATCCGCGGGATTCGTCCCTGCAGCCACCTCGAGAATGTCCGGATACCCGTCGCCGTCGGTATCGTGCAAGAGCGGACTGGACCCACGTGCGACTTCAAGACCGTCTGGCACGCCGTCGCCGTCCGTGTCGCGCAACGAAGGGTTGGTCCCGAGTTGCCGCTCTACACCGTCGGCCAACCCGTCCCCATCCGTGTCGGCCAACCGCGGATTGGTACCGAACAACAACACCTCGTCGCCGTCAGAGATACCATCCCCATCGGTATCGGCTACCAACGGATTACTGTCCACAGCGGATTCCAGATACTCTTCAAGGTCATTGAGGCCATCCCCATCCATATCGGTCCAACCTCGAACGGGTCCGCGGCCCATACGAGTGAGGGTTCCGGTCAGATAATACTCCCACGCATCCGGCAGCCAGTCATTGTCCGTATCGCGGTCATGCAGGACAAGTACTTGACCGCTCCGGTTGGCGGGCACCGTCAGAGCCATGGCGTAGTAAGGGGCGCTTCGCGCGGCGATCATCCCTCTCGACTCCCATGGATCGAGTCGGCCGTTGTTGTTCTGGTCCATGTAGGCTCGCACATAATATGTGCCGGCAGGCAGACCGCGCAGCGTGAAGGCAACCCGCCCCGCCACTCCTTCGTTGGTGACACTCACCTTCTGGACGACCGCCCGCGCCCAGGCCAGCCCGCCCATATCCCGCTGAGCAAAAGCTTCGACGGTGATCGTCGGATTGAGAACTTTGCCTTGGTAGAAGACTTCCCCACTGATCTCGTACGGGCCGACCGGACTCGGATCGAGGTTGACCACCAGCGTACGAGGAGCCGACCAGGCGCCGGCGCCCTGTCCATTCAGGCCACGCGCCTGCCAGGTGTAGATTCCACTGGCATAGATAGGCACGCGCACTCGGTGCACTCCATCAGCATCTGCCGCCGGCACCAATTCCAAAGTCCGATATACCACATTGCTGGCCGCATCTCGGACCACCAACTCGTAGCGGACGGAGTTGGTGTGGAATCGAATCTCCAGCCAATTGACAGTGGACCGCCACACCGTCCCGTCGGCCGTCACCGGCGTGGGCGCGGGCGGCACGCTCAAGTACGGCATCGCAAACGAACCCTGGGCCAACGCGGGGACTGCGAACGGGGTTTCCCATGCGCGGTACACGAAGTACTGATACGTACTGGCGCCGGACAAACCGTTGGAGTAACCCGCCGCGATGTAGTCCCCTTCATGGAAAAAGTTCCGATCGAGGACGTAACGATCAATGACCCATCGGCCCGCTCCGTCACGAACAATGACGCGGAACTGATTGGTCGGTTGCGCTGGCCAAGCGAACCGCCAAAATCCGGGCCGTTGAGTCATCAGGTGGAACGTCAGGTTCACGTCGCTCCAAGTAGACTGAACAACTTCGCCTTCCGCTAGCGACAGCGGCTCGCCCGGATCCCAGTTCTCGTTGTTGTTCAGATCCTTGAACGCGAGGAACCAGGTTGGTCCGCCGCGGAGCGTCCCAGCCGAATATCCTTGGGTGTTCAGAGTGAATGGATGTACCGCCGGCACTTGGGCCCCGGGCACAATGATCACGGCATTCGGGGGACCATCCATGCGATTCGTGCTGTACGCCCAGACCACCATCTGGCCCGCCGGGTTCGTTCCCACGCTCGACTTGAACAGGCTGTGGATGACCGGCACGGGATACGTGGCCGATGAGGCCGGACTCGGGACGTTCGTGAACGTGCCGTTCGGGAGCGCGGAGGCCAGGAACTCCCACTCGCTGATCCAGCCGTCACCATCCGGATCCAGATGCGAGTCCGCCACCATCGGATCCAGCACACCCACGAACATGTTCTCGTACGTATCCGGAATCCCGTCCATATCCGTATCCGACCCTAGAATCGGGAAGTGCAAGAACCGGTTGGTGTACCAGGTGACCCTTCCCACCAACCACGCCGCATGCACCCAACCATTGGTCCACTCGCGTGGCCGCGTGAAGTCTTCGATATATCCTTTATCGACGCGAATATCGTCCACGGTGCCCCATAAGCCATCGGGGCCAGGCGAGGCGGATGTGAAATCGTCGAACTTGTAATAAGCCGCCAGACGCGGTTCGGTACCACTCAAGCCCATCAAGGACGGCGGCCGGGCTTCGTTCCAAATATGGACCTCGTCGACCAGCCCTCGGAAGCCTTCGCCCACACGCTGGACAAGCGAGGCAGCATTGGTCAATCCCGACGCGCTGGGGTTGAACACGGTCCCGACGGAGGCCCCGTTGACCCATAGGCGAAGGGTGCGAGTCATATGCTCGTAGGACATGGCCACATGCGTCCAGTTCGTCACAAACATGCTGGTCGGCCCGAGCGGCTCCAACGGCACCGGCGTGGAGTTCGTCACCGCGATTACGGTGTAGCCGGTGTCGTACAGAGCGAACGGACGTGCCGCGTCCGTCAACCCGAGGGTCAATGCTTGGTTGACGCCCGTGTTCCAAGTACGCCGATAAATGATCCCACCGTTGCCCAATGTGTCTGCCGTTGGGCTGATCCACGCCTCAACAGTCAGATCGCCCGTCTGGAACCTGCGTTCAGGATCCTCTGTGGGCACCTGCATATAGGAGCCCGGGGTTCCGAAGAACCGCAACGCGCGCGGGATATATGGGCTGAGCGAATCCAGCGGATCGAATACCACCTGGGTGATCTCGTACAAATCGCTCAACCCATCGTCGTCGGTGTCGGCCCGGCCTGGATCGGTGCCATACACCAACATCTCGTCGCGGCTGGAGATGCCATCGCCATCACTATCCTCGAACTGGTCGAGCATTCCGTCGCCATCGCTATCCTGCATGGTGGGGTTGGTGCCGGCGAGGAACTCGCCGCGATCGGAGAGGCCGTCGTTGTCGTAATCGGTCGTGGCGTTGGCCGTGGTCAGATTGCCGAAGTAGCGGAACTCCCAAACGTCTGGGATGCCGTCGTTGTCGGTGTCGGCACCATTCCGACCCACGTACCAATTTGTCGTAAGCGAGTAGCGCTCGAACGTCACGCGGGCTGGCAATCCACTCCCCTGGGGCGGCAGTTCGATATTGGTGATGCGAATGCCAATGGGGGTCGTGTCCCACCAGCGAGCTGCGGGCTGAGTATTCTCTGAGAACACCCGCATGTTCCGCGTTCCTGGGAAGGGATCGCCCGTGTCACCGGAGTTGAGTCCGTCCTGAAGGTCGCTGCGCCCATCCGCTTGAAGGATTTCCCACGTAAAGTGATTGTTGACCTTTTGCTGGATCGGCACACCGGGGTCCATGTCCGTGTAGTCCGAATGACTGACATACACACCGCGCCCGCCAACGACCTGGTAATCGGTATCGTTATCAGTGAACCAGAACCAAATCAACTCAGGACGGCCGGGATGCATGACATAGAAGTATGCGTCTCTGTGACGCTCGACCGGATACAGGTCCAACGTGACTGGGCCCCCGTCCAACGGTAGCAAGGTCGTGAGGTCCTTGATTTCGATCCACGGTCCTCCCACAGCCGCCATGCGTTTCAGGTCGGGAATCCCGTGCACCATTGCGCTGGCAGACATCAGGTCGTATGCGCCAATCGGCCGGTTGATGATCGGCCGCCCGCCGGACCAGACGTCATAGTCATAGAGATCCGGCCAGCCCATATAATCATGCCCCTGCTCGTGGCTCAGCAGCGCCATTCCGAAGTCCTGTACGGGCGGGTCTTGGTTGGGATCCCAATCCGGATCCCATACGCCGTCAGGCCGAATCTGCGGCATCTCTCCCGCCCCGTTTAATGGGCGCACCTGGAACATGAACGTAATCGTACCCTCGCGGTCGCGCGAGATGACGGTCACACTTTGCCCCGAGGGTCCCCCCAACGCCGCCCAGCCTTCGTTCCCTGGCGACACGGGATAGATCGGATACGCGTAGAGTCCCAACCCTGCGCTGTTCGGACCCAACGTCCGTTCCTCAAGCGCAGCGAAATCCTCCGCTTGGTCCCACAACGCAATCACGTCCTCCATGTAACGATACCAGGAGAATGGGTAACCAATATTCGCGATGCCTTGATGATCTGCTGAGTAGTTCGCCTCACCTTGAAGTTCCCGTCCGCCATCTAAATACCCATCGAGGTTGGTATCTCGAAACATCCGCGGGTGGGAGTCCACATCAGGAACGCCGACCCTCCGATGGCTCATAAACTCCGTCGTCATTTGGTTCGCGCCATCGTAACCGTTTCCGGCCAAGGTGTTGAACGCGTACGGGCCCGCTCCAGGGATGAACCCATCGCCCGGGCCATACCAGTTGGCCACGCCTTCGATGTCATGGCCCCAAATGTCTTCGTTCCACGGCGAGGTCACCTCGCCGAGCCGTCGGTCTCCACCATACATATAGAGTGTATTCGTAGCGTGATAGTCCAGATACGGATCGAACCCTCCGAGGAATGTCTGACCCGTGGCGTAGTCGCCGCCCAAGTGGTAAATCGACGAGGGCATGTCGCAGTACTCCGCGGGACTGTCGTAACTCCAAGAAGTCGCAGGGATCCAACCATTGGCCGCGCGACCGCTATCCGGTGTGTACCGGGTGACCCGGGTAATGCCCGCTGGAAACGCCGGCGCAGGGGTCACGCCGAGCCCGAACACGGCACGGTACCAGTCCCCCCATGTCGCAAAACCCGACCGCGGGTCCCAACCACCGCCCGGGGCCGCGGAAGACCACAGCAAACGACCGTCAGGGTCTACAATGCCCGGAACTGGCTCTCCGGTGCCCGTGACGGGGGCCGCTCGCTCGTCCCAAACCCACTTTCCTGAGACACCTTGGTCCGTCCAGTCATCCGGACCGTCGTACCGGCCATTGAACGCACGCGCAACTAGCGCCGTCCAGTTGCCTGGATAGTTCCAAGCAATGTAGTTTGTGTAAAAATCGTACGAGAACGAAATGCTCCGGCCGCGCGTGTTGATGCTCCCATTCTGGAGCCGGTTTCCTCGTTCCACGGAACAGTTGGCCAACAAGGGCGGAGGGCATTGAACAAACGCCACCGCGCCACGAGCGGGGTCGTAGATGGCCAGGAAGTCTTCGAAGGGTTCCCCGTTCACGGCAGCGGTCCATCGGCCATCTTCCGAATTGGTAATTCTCCGAGTGGGATACGCCGGTCGCTGAGCCGCCACCGGATTGCGCAAATCCCCGTACACTCGAATTCCATTCGCCGGCGTTGCGGTGGCCGACTTGTACGTTCCATATAGTTCACGGCACGCGTAGAGTCTGGCGCGCACTGGCTGAGGGGTGGGATACGCATTCGCCGGTGGTGGTCCTGCAGATCGGACCACGTCCGCCCAGGTGAAGTATCCGCGTGCAAGCGCCGTCGCGTTAGAATAGCAGTAGGCGTAGTACTCGATGTACAAACCCGTATCGATGATCTGAAGATTACCGTCGGCATCCGTCGTCGCGTCTAAGTATCCGTTGGGCGGAATTGTCGTTCCGTCGGGTAGCGACCCTGGTATCGGGAATGGATTGATCGGATACGGCATCGGGATGGCGGTATTGGTGACGATGACGTGCGTGAAGTCGCCCTCGTTGCTGCCTGGTGTTCCAGGATCGGGGCTCAAATCCAGTTCGTTGTGGGCTGGTATCGCGACCTGATTACCCCCGACGGCAACAAAGATTGTCACGCTCCTGTTGTAGCTGCCGTTGTCGTTGTAGTCGGCAAACATCTCGCCACCGTATTGACTCCAAATGCCATCCTGGTTGCGAGGATTGTAGGCCTGGGGCTCGCCGACAAATGGTACGATATTATCGCTATCCCAAAAGTCCTCTGCCGGCTGGGGTGGATCCCATACCCCATTGGTGTTCAAGTCCTGGAACGATTCCCCGGGCGTCCAAACTCCATCTTCATCCGCGCCATCATAAGCCCAAAAATAGAACGGCGAGTTGAATGCGGCAGAAGAATACCGGCGGTTGGGCGAACCGACTTCGCCGGAAGGAAGATTCACCGCAGAGTCAGCGTTCCGCCCTTCGTCAGTCGGAGCATTGAACAGATCGCCTTGTCCCGTCCCCCGCGCAAATGTTCCACGCGACGCCCTCGATCGGAGCGGCCATGGCATCTGAATAAATCCATACGTCTTCGTATCGCCATACGCACCCCGTACCTTTTGGCCCGTCGCCGGATCGTTGACGTAGTACGACACTTCCTTCCAATAGTTCTCGTACCGCGTGGAATACGCGTACTCGATGAACGACCGCTGTAGGTTGGTCGGCACGACATTGGTGTGGCCCGCCTTCGGCACCAACGTGGGAAACACGAGCGTGATCCAGTCCGGGATCGGCTCGACCGCCCACAATGAACCCACCCAACCCACCAGCATGGCTGCGTGGATCCAACCCGTCAGGCACTTCCGACTTGGATTCATGGCGTGCTCCTTCACCGCTCTAGCATTTTACGGAACTTCCGACGTTCGTCCAGATGCATTCCTGGCCCCTGCGACGTGGGCGGGCACCAGGGGCGCCTGGCTCATAATTTCCCGCCACTCGTTCGCCAACGCTTTCTGACGTTCGTAAGCTTCGCTCGCTTCCTCATCCCACCGCACCACTTCGGGCACCGTCTTCCACGCCTGTTTCAACGCCTCGTGCGCCGCGCGCAGCCGAGCAAATTTTTCCTCCGCCACCTTGCGATCCTGCTCCGGCAGCTCCAAGTGATTCGCCGCCTTGAACCATGCCGACCGCGTCTCCTGGATCATACGCCCCAGCTCCCGCTCCTCTCGGAGGTACACAAGCCGAAGCGACGGATCGCCCAATTCGATCTTCGAGGCATCCCGACGACACCACTCGCAGTCCGACTCTACCTTCCGTCGGGCCAAGTGTTCGTCCATGTGCCGGCACAACGCCTCGTGACGACTCGTCAGCTCGTCCAGACGCTGCTGTAATTGCACCGCCTTTTGACGCTGTTCGTTCACGAACGGATGCTTAAGGACGAGCCGCTCGTATTCGTCCTTCGCCGCCTTGTACGCTTCATACGCCGGACGCACCGTCGGCAAGTTCAACGACTGCGTGCGCGCCAAGGCGGCCTCGCGCTCGGCAATGACTCGCCGAGACTGCAACTCGCCCATTTCGCGGCGGATTTCCTCCACGCGCCGCTCCTGCTCCGGCGTGAGCCCACGCACTAAGTTGGTCGGGAGCAACACCTGATCGAGCTGAGTGGGATCTTGGTTCGTCACACCGGTGTCCAACGGGCGCAGCTCACGGTCGGCCACTTGCCGCAGCTCCGGCGCGTGAATGGGAGTGGAACGGATCCACACCCAGACGACCACGCCTAGAAGGACCACGACCGCCAAACCGACTACCATGACTGCGGATCGGCGCATAACCTCAGTAACATTCAACCACACTTCGCACGCTAGCGCAACAACGTCTAGGAGAGCCTATTGCGCTGTTCATGGCAAAGGCTTCAGCAGCGGGCAAGGCCCGAATGCCGGAACAGACTTACCCCAACTCTGGAGATACAACCACCGATTTTGTCACCCCTCGACCCGTCCGATCCCCCAAACAAGCATTGCTTAGACCACCCGCACCGGAGGCGGGGAGGCATTGCGCCGCACACCGAGACGACACGGTGGGTCGGGTTCCACCCCGACCCGATCCGGACGCGGTGGAACGCGGGGAGGCGGTTCCAAGTGGAACCAGTCCGCTCCTCCGTACTTCGTGCACGCCCATCGTTCGGCGTCGGCCTCGGTCTCGGCATCGCGATCGGTATGGCCCTCGCGTTGGGAAAACAGAACGCAAAGCGCCCTGAAGTCTCCGCTTGCGAAGACCTCCCGCCGAGGACGATAGCCTGGGCCGAGCGCCTTTCCCGTCACGCGATCCGTTGCATCACGCTCCGACCTGCGAGCCTCTCGCGGCTTTTCGGCACAATCGGCTTCGCCCGGAACGCCGGATGGACCCGCCGCCAACGCGGAGACTTCAGGCCACCCGACTGGACCGCACGCCTGTGGGAGAGATGCCCAAAGGAATTTGCTCACGCCCCAAGATTCGAACCAGTTCCGTGGTGGCCGCCGGTTCCTTACGCGCGCCACACGTCCCGATGTGCGCGCACGTACACCACCCCCGAGAGAACCGTCAGCAGCGCGACCGCGAGGCCCATCCAGTAGGCGCCCTGCACGACATACCGAGTCCACACCGGAACCTCCTGGACGCCCCATCGCGGCAGCCAATCCTTCAACAGCGCCAGCGCGATGAGTAGGGCCAAAATCATTCCCATCTGCCAAAACGTCTTATGTTTGCCCCAAGCACCGGCGGAAATGTCGCGACCCGCCTTCATCGCCAACACCCGCAGCCCCGTGATCAAAAACTCACGGGTGAGAATCAACACCACGATCCATGCGGGCAACAGCGGGCCATCCGCGTCCGGCAATCGAATTTCCACAAAGCTGACCAGCGCCGCGCAGACCAAGACCTTGTCGGCCAACGGATCGAGTAGCTGCCCGAGCGTCGTGACGCCATGGCTCGAACGCGCCAAATACCCATCCAACCAGTCGCTGATCGCCGCGGCGATGAACACGCCACACGCCGCCGTGGCGGTCCAGGGCCCCCCGTGGGCGAACAACGCCAAGAGAATCCCAGCCGCGAGTAACCGGAACGCGGTGAGTACGTTGGGGAGGTTCACGGGGGTCGCGGCGCCGAAGTGACGGCACGGATCCGCTGCGGATCCAAATACGGATCAGGGGGCTCCTGGAGGTAGTCGGAGACCGCCGTCGCCGGCCGTCCCAACACGCGCTTGGACCATTGTACCAACGCGTGGGCTGCCCAAGCCAACCCCACGACGATGGCCACCGCCAATAGCACACCTCCCGCGGCCCGGCGTACTGGCGGCGACAGCGCACGCGCGAGCCAACGCTTCCACACCGGAGTCACCTCCGTGGGAATAGGCTCCTCGCCCGCGCCGCCACCGAGCTCCGTGGTGGGCGCCAATTCGGGCGATGGTGCAGCCGAGCGGCGAATAATTTTCGGCGCGACTTCATGAGTCAGATGAGGTCGCCCGGCGCCGTACGTCCGAACGTACTCCGCCACCACCTGCTCGGGATCTAACCCCAGGTACTCGCTATAGATGCGCAGGAAACCCTTGACGTAGATCGGCGCCGCAAAGCGATCGAACTGGTCCGCTTCGATCATCTCCAATTGCGTCTTCTTGATGCGCGTCGCCTCGGCCGCCTCGGACAGCGACACGTTTTTCTGCACTCGTGCCGCTTTCAAACGCGCCCCTAAACTCCGCGGGGATTCCGTCGTACTCATGGTCGCTCGGCGTCCTCCGAATTGGGCGCGTCCGCCGGTTCCGTCGCGCCACTCGGTCCATGGCTCGGGATTTCTCCGTCCAAGTCAATCAGGATCTCGCGCGGATCCGATCCCTGCGCAGGGCCGACGATCCCGCGCTCTTCGAGAAGGTCCATGATCCGCGCTGCACGAGTGTAGCCGATTCGCAGCCGACGCTGAAGCGACGATGTCGAAGCCCGCCGTGTCTGCCGAATGATTTCGATGGCCTGCTGAATCATCTCCTCGTCTTCTTCCATCTCCGGAATGTCGGCCGACTTCTTTTCGAGGCGCTCCATCACCGACGACTCGTACGCGGGCGCTCCTTGCTGGCGCCAATACTCCACCACGGCCTGCACATCGCGGTCCGTGACCAAGCACCCTTGGGCGCGGATCAGCCGGCCCACGCCGGGGGGAAGGAACAGCATGTCGCCGCGGCCGAGCAACTTGTCGGCCCCGTTCGCATCGAGAATCGTCCGGCTGTCGTTCTTCTGCGCCACCTGGAACGCGATCCGGGCAGGAAAATTCGCCTTGATGGTCCCCGTGATCACGTCCACCGAGGGCCGTTGGGTGGCCAACACCATGTGGATGCCGACGGCACGAGACAGTTGGGCAAGTCGAGCAATTTGGTTTTCGATTTCCGCCTGAGCCACCAGCATCAGGTCGGCCAATTCATCTACTACGATCACGATGTACGGCAGCCGCTCCGGTACCGGGGTGGCCACACGCTCCGCGTGGGCGTCGAACAAGTCGGGCTGCCGCACGATCGGGCGTGAGTTGAACGCACGAATGTTGCGCACGCCCACCCGCGCGAAGAGCTTGTAGCGAGACTCCATCTCCTGGATGGCCCAGCGCAGCCCGTGCGCCACTTTCTTGGGATCGGTGATCACCGGTACCACAAGGTGAGGAATGTCGCGGTACGCGGCGAACTCGACGATCTTGGGATCCACCAAAAGAAAGCGAACTTCGTCCGGCGTGCGGCTCATGAGGAGCCCACACAGCAGCGAGTTCATGCACACGGTCTTGCCTGAACCGGTCGCACCAGCGATCAACAGGTGCGGCATCTCCGCAAGATCCGCCACCAGCACCCGACCTCCCACGTCTTTACCCAACGCCAATGGCAGCGCGGCCCGCGTCTGCGCCCAAGTTTCGCTTTCCAGCACTTCCCGCAAGTACACCACGGAAGTCTTCGGATTGGGCACCTCGATGCCGACTACACCTTTGCCCGGCACCGGGGCTTGGACCCGCACGCTCTCGGCTTTGAGCGAGAGCGCGATGTTGTTGCTCAGGCTGGCGATCTTTTCGACGCGAACGCCCGGCGCCGGCAGCAACTCGTACCGCGTAACCACCGGGCCCGTCTCGACGTTGGTGATGCGCACCTCGATGCCGAAATCGGCCAGGGTATCCACCAAGGTCTGCTGAGCCCTCTGCAAGTCGTCGGCAATGACGCGTTGCGATTCTGGGGGAATGGCATCCAGGATCTCGGTCTTCGGCAACACCCAGGTCCGTGGCGTTCCGGCCCCCGCGGCCGCGGACGCCGACGATGGGGCCGGCGTTGGGGCCACTGGAGCAGCCGCGGACGCGCTCGCGGGCGGACAGGTTGCCGCTGCCGTCGCGGGTGTAATCGAAGCAGGTGTCGGGACGGCCGCGGCAGGCGCCGGGGGGCGGCGGCGAGGTGGCATCGGCTCGGCCACGGGCGGCGTAGTCCCTGCAGTCGTGGCGGCGGACGCCGAACTTGCGGGCCCACTGGACGATCCCGCAAGCGCGACAGCTTCTCCACGCGCGTTGGATCGGGAACGGGCAATCGGTTCCGATCCCGGCGTTTCCGGCGCTGGCGAGAGCACGGGCGACGGAATCGAGCGCTCGGGGATGGCTTGATGTTGCTTGAGCGCCTCTTCGAGTGAACGACGTTTCCGCGCCAGCTCTTTTTCCTCTTCGACGATCCGAGCCAGCCGATCCATCCGCGCCCGCCGCGCCTCCAGCAGCCGGGTCCAACCGGACCGCACAATCCGCACCACAGCGTTCCCCAATCGGTACGGGCTGACCCGGAAGAACATGCCCAACCCCAGCACAGTGGACGCCCCAGTCAACAGCACCGATCCGACCTCTCCGAACCAGCGCACGAACACATTGCGGGCGAGCCACAGGCCAACAATACCGCCGGGCCCAGGCACATTGACCCGGTGCAGCCACTCTTTCGAAACAGGAGGATGGAGGTCGAACAAGACCGCCAAGCTTACACCTACTACCCCAAGCCACACCCAACGGCGGGCCACCTGCTCCGTGCGAACGAATAGTGCCAGCCCCGCCCACGCAAGGCTCCCGATCGCAAGCGCCCAAGCGGCCGCGCCCAAGCCCATGAGCAGGACGAAAGACGTCCAAGCGCCTGCGGCGCCAAAAAGATTTCGCGGCGGCTGGTTGGGCGGACGCGCCAGGAGACTGATGTCGTCCGGGTCGTAGGACAGCAGCCCCAGCAGAAGCACCAGACCTAGGACAAGGCTGACAAAGCCGGCGATTTCGCGACCACCGGTAATCTCACCCGTTGCTCGTCGAACCGCCATACGCTCCCCGGCGGGGACTTCCGGCCAGCGCGACCGCCCGCCGCGCGGTGGTTCCCGTCCTGTTATGAATCCACGAGGTCCACCATCCGCTGCACCGCAGGGTCAGACGGTGTCGTTGGCGGCGCCTCGGACTGGTTGGGCGCAGACGGGCTTGGCTGGCTACTCTCCGTTTTCGGGGCCGCTTGGGCTTCGGGCGTCTCGCGGTGGCTACGGCGCCCGCGTCGCCGCTGGTCCCTTCGCTCGCCCCGCCGCGGACCCCCCGACCTTCGTTTCGGCTCACTCTCCCCGGAAGGCTCCATGGCCTTTCGGAGCGTTGCACACCGAAGCATCCCGATTCCGGCTTCCGCTGCGCGCCGCTCCACCTCCGGGTCGTCGCTGACCAACGTGGGAGTGCCTTTGCGCGCCGCTGCGCAAGCCAGCTCGATGAGGCGTTCGACTCGCTGTTCGGGCCTCGTGGCGTAATACACCGTCACGCCATGAAATTGATCGCCGTCGCCCGCCTTATGCAAGGGCTCACCATCGAACACCACGGCCGAGCGGAGCTTTTCCTGTTCGGCAAACCTCCCCACGCGGTAGAGTAGATCGATCATTTCCCGGGGCGCTAAGCGTTGCCCGGCCCGCGTACCCAGCATCGCGCGACCGTCCACGATCAACTGCGGACCCGGCTCGGAATCGGATGAAAACCATCCGGCAATGGCATCCAGCAGACCCATGCGTTCTCCATTCGTTGCTGTTCGGTCCGACGTATCGCGGACCTTCCCACCGGCCGGCGAGACGTTCCCCGGGCGGCCGTGCAACCGGCCGGCACACCTCGGCCGCCATCTCCAGGCTAACGCAACTGCGAGCGGCCTTCAATTCAAACTCCGTACGTTCGGCGAAAAGAGTTGGTAGATCTCCCCTCGCCCGGCACGCCACAAACTCTCTCGGCGAACCCACAAACCATTGTCTCGCCAACTCGACTGAACGCCACGACCGGGGCCTTGAGGCTGTTCTCGCGCGCGCCACCGCACTTCCTCCCTTGCCCAGCCCCCGCCACCGAACAGGCCACGATTAGATCCAAAACCGGAAACTGGGGAAACTGGAGGTGGAAAAAACTGGAAAAAACTGGAAAAACAAAAAACTGGTGCCAGACACTTTCGAAAAATGCGCCAAACCTGTTGACTTGCAATGGGTTTCGAGCGATTTTGAACGCGGGGTTTTCGGGCCTTGCTGCGCTCGCGTTTGCCTTGCCCAGGCCTCCCGAAGACGCCACCCATCGAACCGGCCGCGGAAATTTTCCCGCACGTGCCCCTCTAATTATTAGGAAAGGAGACCACCGCCATGAAAAGGTGAGGACCTTGCCGCGCCGGGGGGAGCTGTTTCATGGCTCCGTTCGGGAAGTTCGAATCCGCCCGAGCATACTGATCAGTCCGCTCTGCGCGTGCGTCGCGTGGCACAACCGGTTCGCGCCTGCGGATCTTAGGCGATGGGGGCCACAAGTTGGTCCAAGCTTTGGAAACTTGCGCGGCCGG
>CAACVY010000040.1 GCA_900661335.1 uncultured bacterium
TTGCCGCCTCCACTCCCACGAGGGTCCCGTGAATCGGTTCGGCAACTCCGACCGTGGACGTGGCCGCCCAAGGCCCACGCGCAGCACGTTCACCGCGATGCCTGCGGTCACACTGGCCAACAACGCGGCCAGCGCCGCCGAGCGCCAAGCCGACCGCCGGCGAACCACACCGGCCGCATAGAGAACGATCGTGAACACCAAGGTGTCGTTGAATGCGCCCCAAACTCGCAACCGCCCCGCCCAAATTCGCGCCGGCGGCGGAACATGCTCTCGCAGCCACTCGCTCCAGGCTGGGTCGCGCGGCCAACACCAGGCCGCCAGTCCCGCCAAGGCGGCCAGGGCGCACAACGTGGCGGAGCGATGGCGCCCGATCCATGCGGCGGCCGCGGAACACGTCCACCTCACTTCCTGCCAGACTTCCGCAAGCCATCGAGTCCTCATCGCTCAGGTCCTACTCGGTCCGGCTCCACCGCGCCCAGCTGCCATTCGGCAACGGATACACTCCTTCACGACCGCGCAATAGCATCTCCCCGCACTCCCACCGCCCTTCGCGCGCACCCAGGGATTGGCGCAGCGCGTTCTGGAGCACCCACGGCGATAACCCCGGCGTGTGGGCCGTCAACAACACCAACCACGGCGACTCCGAAAGCACCGCGCGGCATAACTCCAGCGTGACCATGAGGTCGCGTTCGATCTTATACACTTCCCCCGACGGCCCACGACCGAAGCTCGGCGGATCGAGCACGATCGCGTCGTATTGCCGCCCCCGCCGTTCCTCCCGGCGCAAAAACTTGTGCACGTCTTCCACGATCCACCGAACCGTAGCGTGCTCGAGCCCGTTCAATGCAAGGTTCGCCCGAGCCCACTCCACCATCCCGCGTGAGGCATCCACATGACACACCTCGGCCTGCGCGCTCGCCGCGGCCAACGTGGCCCCTCCAGAGTACGCGAACAGGTTCAGCAAACGAACCGGGCGCGATCCGGCTCGCCGAGCGCGCTGGACTTCCGCGCGAATCCACCGCCACTGATCCTGCTGCTCCGGAAAAATGCCCAAGTGACCGAAGTCCGTCGCCGACAACCGAAACTTCAACCCTTCAATTTCGATCACCCACGACTCCGGCAGCGGCCGGCGGTACGCCCAATGATGCCCACCTTCCCGGTCAAACACCGCGTCCGCCCGCGCCCATTCCTCTGGGGACAGCGAAGGACGCCAGACCGCCTGCGCGGCTGGACGATCCAGCACGACGGGTCCAAATCGCTCGAGCTTGCGCCCGCCGCCGCTATCCAACAACGCATAGTCGCCCGATCCCATATGGGTCGAGTATAGTCCAACGACCGAGCAGAACCAGTGTCCTTATCCCAATGCCGCCCGCATTACCCCCGCGCTCGCCCCCGACGATGCAGCTTCAAGCACCTCCGAGGCTTGGATGAAGTCGGCCGCGGACGGTCCAAACCTTGGACGGAATTGCGCAAAACTTTCCAACGATTGGACGAAATTGCCTCCGGTTTGTCCAACCCCTGGACAGGAGCGCGGAGGTGCTCTGCGACGCTTGTGCTCGTCCAGCTCTGCCCGGCGCACGGGCTGGCCACCGCGGCCGCGATCGCGCGCGCTCGGCCTCCCCGCCGCGACCGCCTCGCCACGCCGCCCTTCGTACACGCCGGTGCGTGACTCCCCAACCGTTCGGCTACTGGGCCGTGGCCTTGCGTGCGGGGCTAGGACGCGGCATTTGGGCGTGCAGTTCGCTCTGCCACTCTCTCAATCGGCGACGCAGCTCCTCCACGCGTTCGGGGTGCGCGCTGGCCACGTTGTGCTGTTCACCGGGATCGGCGTCCAAGTCGTACAGCTCGACGCGGTCCTCCTCGTAAAACTCGATCAACTTCCATGGGCCTTGGCGAATCGCCGCGCCTGGGGTCCAGCCTGCGCCGTGGTAGTGCGGGTAGTGCCAATAGAACGTTCGCGGCGGAATGAGGTCGCCGCGTAGAAGAGGCACCAGACTCACCCCGTCCGCATGTAGATCGGGTCGCAACGGCAGTCCACACAACTCGATGACCGTGGGCATAAGGTCCGGGCTCCACACGGGGGTATCGCACACCCGGCCGCCGGGGAGGCCCGGCACACGGAGAATCAGCGGCACCCGAATGCCGCCTTCGTACAACCAGCCTTTCCCAGAACGCAACGGAAGATTGCACGTGGGGCCCACTTGTGCCGACGTGCACAGCCCGCCGTTGTCCGAGGTGAAGATCACAATCGTGTTCGTGGCCAGTCCCATGCGCTCCAGACGCTCGAGGAGAGCGCCGAGGGCGTCGTCTATCGCGGCCACCATGCTAGCGTACTCCGGATGGTCTTGGCGCGGGCGGGACTGAAAGCGGCGTTCTGGAATCGCCGGCGGGGATGCCGGCCACTGCGAGGCTTTCGCCCGGAAGTGTTCCACCCGGCCGGGCGCGGCATGGATCGGCGTGTGCACGTTGTACGAAGCGTAGTAGAGGAAAAACGGCCGCGTGGGATCGCGGTGCTCCAATAGCCGGCTGGCCTCGGCCACCAACCGGTGCTCGAGGTATTCGCCGTTGGGACCGTCCGGGAGCGTGGGCAACCGGTAGGGCGAGAAATAGCTGGGCGGGTGGCCCAAGTGACACCCGGCAACGTTGACCTCAAATCCTTGCTGCGTTGGATCGAACCCCTCCCCACCCAAATGCCATTTGCCCACGTACCATGTTTGATAGCCGTGCGGTCGAAGTAGTTCCGCAATGGTGGTTTCCTCCAACGCCAAGCTCGAGCGGTCCTCCACGGTTTCAAACCGCGCCTCCCGCGGCGCCTTCATGCCAGGAATCCAATCCGTGATTCCCACTCGCACGGGATGCCGACCGGTGAGAAGCGAGGCGCGCGTGGGTGAACAAACCGGTGAAGGCGTGTAGGCCTGTGTAAACCTCACGCCGGAGGCGGCCAGGTGATCCACGTTCGGCGTTTCATAGAACGAACTTCCGTAGCAACTCAGGTCCGCCCACCCCAAGTCGTCCACCAAGAACCAAACCACGTTCGGCCGGTTCGCACCGGCCTGGGCTGTCGCAACGGCCAGCGCGCTTGCAAGACCTACGAGCCGTGGAACTTTTCTCACGTTCATCAGTCACCTTTCCACTCCGCCTCGGCATTGGGCCGCTCGGAACTCGTGCGCACCTGCGGATGAGCTCCAGGCCGCGAATATCCATCCGATCGAATCTTGGCCAGCCGAGCGTGCAAATCTTCGACGACATCGGGATGTTCCGCAGCTACGTTGCGGCGCTCGCCGGGATCGGCGGCTAGGTCGTACAACTGTGGGACGGGAGCGTTGCCAAGCTCGATGCCTGTGTTCGTGTTCGTGGCCGGCCCCGGGCAGGGCGGCAACAACTTCCAGCGTTCGGTGCGAATCGCCAGCTGTTCCCGAGCCACGCCCTGAACCACCACCTGATCGCGCCCCTTGGGGGACTGGCCCAGCCACGCCGCCAGCGAGGGTAGGCTGTCCGGCGCATCCTCGGGCCCCAGCGGCACGCCGACCAATTCGGCGACGGTGGCCAGGAAGTCCACCTGGCTGACCAGCGCATCGCTGAGCGCGGGCCGAATCCGCCCTGGCCACCACGAAATGAACGGCACGCGCGTGCCGGCCTCGAACCGACTGTACTTTCCGCCGCGGAAGAGACCCGCAGGACGGTGGTCACCATTGCGGGTCACGGCCTGGTCGTCGTAGCCGTCGTTCAACACCGGCCCGTTGTCGCTGGTCAGGATCACCCACGTGCGATCCGCGATGCCCAGCCGTTCCAACGCTGCGAGCAATTCGCCCACGCACCAGTCCGCCTCCACGATCACGTCGCCGCGCGGACCGAGCGCGGTACGTCCCACGAACTTCGGATTCGGCACTCGCGGCACGTGGGGTTGGTGAAGCGCGAAATACAGGAAGATTGGGTCGTTGCGGTAGGCCTCGAGAAACGCCACGGCCCGGTGCACGAACTCCTCCGCCATGGTCTCATCCTTCCACACGGCGGCCGTGCCCCCTTTGCGAAACCCAATTCGCGGGATCCCGTTCGCAATGCCTTGATCGTGCCCGTGAGTGAAGCGCATCCGCAGCAGTTCCGGGTGCTCGCGCGCGATCATCACCCCAGGAATGGGGCGGCCGTAACTCACCTCGATCGGGTCGGAGGAGTCCAATCCCACGACACGGTGGTTTTCGACGTACACGCACGGCTCGCGGTCGTTGGTGGCTGGCATGATGAACGCGTACTCGAAGCCAACTTCGAGCGGTCCTGGCCGGATCTCGCCATTCCAATCCAACGCTCCAGAGCCGAGTCCTAAATGCCACTTCCCGACGACGGCGGTGCGATAGCCCGCTCGCCGAAGGAGCGATGCCACTGTGGTACGGCCAGGTTCGATGATCAGCGGCGCATTTCCCGGGAGGATTCCCGTGCCCGGTTTGCGCCATGGATATTCGCCCGTGAGCAAGCCGTACCTCGATGGAGTGCAGGTGGCGGAGGTGGCATACGCTTGGGTGAAGCGCACTCCTTCACGCGCCAACCGATCCATGTTCGGCGTGGGGATCGCGCGAGCGCCGTAGCAGCCCACATCGCCGTAGCCCAAGTCGTCCATGTAGATCAGCACGATGTTAGGCCGCTCGCCCGCCAGCGCTTCCACCACACCGACCGCGATGGCCACCCATCGAAACCTACGGAGTTTCTCAAACCACACCTCGGATCTGCGCATGGGACTCTCCAGGAAAATGAACCCACGGATGCATGCTGCAGTCAACCCGATTTCGTTCGAGCCGATCGGGCTGCTTGCAGGGCTTGGGAACCCGCACGAGCTTCAGTCCCACCCCGTCCTTCCCAGCGTCCCTCGGTCTCCGCCTTCGCACGCCAAACGTTTCGGGCTCTCACCGCACGCTGGAGGTCGTGGGGCGAAGGCATCGTCCGCAGCTCACGGTGCAATTACGGACGGGGCGAACTTAGGAACCGGTACACCGCCGCGGCGTCGAGAACTCCGTATCCGTAGTACGGGTCTCGGCCGGGTGCCCCTGCATCGGAAAGCGACCGACGCAGCGCATCCACAGCCTCCGCTGCAGATGCGGTCGGGTTTCGTAGCCACCATTGCCCGAGAATGGCACTGGTGTAGGCCGTGGCAGTGGACGTCCCTGCGTACCGACCTGGAGGCCCCTGATAGCCCACCGGAAATTGCGCGACCGCCGGCGCCGCGAGGACGACAAAATCCCCGTAGTTCGACGATTCCCAGCGCTGGCCATCGCCTCGCACACCGGCCACCGCGATTACACCCGGATAGGCGGCCGGATAATTCGGGCGGCCCGTGGCTTCATTGCCCGCAGCGGCCACGACCACCATGCCCCGCGCCTGGGCTTCGGACACGGCCTCCTGAAGAAAATAGCTTGGCGTGTCCGTGCCCCAGCTCAAACTGACGACTCGCGCCCCTTGGTCCGCCGCGTATTGGACGGCGCGTAAGATGTCAAAATTCGACGTCACTCCTTGATCATCGAACGTTCGAATTGCCAACACGGGCGTGGCCGCTCCCGGTGGCGTGTGCTCGGGAACTATGGCTCCGGAGGCCACCAAGGCCATCTGCGTGCCATGGCCGATCGGATCGGTCACCGGCGCTCCAGGCTGAGTGGCGTCCCAAGCTCCCACCACGCTCAGCTGCCATCCTGCGGGGACCGCCAGACCAGTGTCGAGGACCGCCACGGCCGCCTGCGAGGCGCCGGACACCGGAGGTGCTCCCGCGGCCGCCGAGCCGGTCCCCGGCGTAGGCATGGCGACTGGTACACGAATGGCCATGTTGGCCTCGGCGACCTCGACCCGCGGATCTTGACGCATTCGAGTCGCCGTCGCCAACGCATCTTGACCCGGTCCCAACCTCAGCCGGTAGATGCCTCGGCTCGGGATGGAGTCCACCACCGAGCCGTTCCACTCTTCTAGAAAATTCAGAAAATCTCGCCCAGTGACGCCGCGGCGCATGACGACGAGTACCTCGCGTTCGATATGCAACGGTCCTCGGCCATCAGGGCCACGCGAGACGGTGTATCGTTGTCCGATCCAGGGGCGGACCCGCTGTTCCTGGCCCGGCGAAAACACCCGGATCTCCTTCACGCGCACGACGTTGCTGATCGGCCCTTGCACGACTGACCATTCGACCACGAAATCCAACGGTCCCAACGCGGCGCGCAAGGCTCGTTCGACCTTTTGATCGCGCAGGTCCACATCAACGGTTCGGTCGAGCCCGGGCTCGGTTTTGATGGCCACGCCCAAACGTTGAAATTCCGCCAAGAGGTTCGCCAAGGGTTCGCCGCGCGCCACGATCCAACACCGCTCACCCCGAAGGATCACGTCCGACGCATTGGCCGCCGCGCCGCAACTCAGGCCGAGGACCACGGCCCACGTAACGGCTCGGGTCCAAAGCTGTCCGCGCATGACCCGTGTATGCAGAGTGGAGCGACGCGATTCCATGCACCCTAGAAAACTACCGAAGCGATCGAGCTAGCGATTCAAACGCCTCGCGCTGCCCTTGCAACACCCGCACGGGAGCGACCATTTTGAGAAACACCACATCGCGCTCGCGGGTCCGGATCGCGGCCAGCATGGACGGGGAGTCCGGCGACGCACCCGGGCGCAGTGAAAAATCGGCCAACACAAGTGCGTTCGTGCCTTCGCCTTCGCGCCGCAGCGTTTGCAGAAACTTCTCCCACTCGGCGGGCTCCGCTGTCCACCCAATCTGCCCTGCCCATCGCCGCAGGTTCGCCTCTAGACCGCCGCCATCCCCGGCCAGTGCGGTCAACGAACACTCATAGCGCTGCCCTTCCACCTCGACGACGAACGTGGCCAGGCGGAACCCGCTACCCGGCAGCTCGGTCCACCCGGGGGGACAAACCCAGCGAACATCACCCGCGGCTTCGGGTTGACTCGCGACCAACGACGTCAGCGGAGACGGCTGCGGTGGCGCCGCTTCCTCGTAATACACGCGAGCTTCCGAGTCGCGACGACATCCCAGCGACAAACTAAGGCCACCGATCCACGCCAGTGTGAAGACACTACATGCCGCCGTCCTGATCTTCATGTTCGTACTCTAACGCACCTCGGGTCCCCCTGCCAGTATCGGACACGTTCGATCGGGCCCGAGCGTCTAACGATCCAAGCGGACCGAGGGACCGCGACCTGGAAGGCCGCATGATCGAAAAGGGATCGGCGCGCGGGCACACTTTGAGCACTCCGAGCGGCCCACCTACACGAGGCGGTTCTGGGGCGTTGGCGGTGCAGGATGACGTGGACGTCAAGTGCGGTTCATCCGCACACTCGGCGGGTCCACCCTACACGAGGCCGCCGGCCCCGTCTCTCTTGACTTTTGTGCCGAAATTCGCTCAGACTTTTCAGTGAAGACCCGGCGAGGGTGCCGGGTGAAGGAAAGGGGAGAAAGTTATGGACCACAACATCTGGACGCTCATCGTCGGTCTCAGTGGTGCGTTCGGCCTCGGTATGTGCTTTGCCATGCTGGGCTCGATCGCGGTGAAGATGATGCCGAGGATGGACATCGATCAAGCCAAGTTCGGCACCATGATCTCGGCATTCATGTTCGCCTGTCTGGTCGCCTCCCTAGCCGTAGGGGTGTTGCAGGACCGGCTAGGGTTCCAAACCGTGGCCATTGTGGGGTTTGTCGCGGCCGCGGTAGCGGTCTTCCTGCTGGCCAACGCGCGGACCGCTGAAGCGGGCATGGCCGCCTGCATCCTGCTGGGCATCGGCGCCATGGCGTGTAACACGACGGGCAACGTGCTGGGAACCCGAGTGGTCGGCGAGGTGTTGATGAACAACCCCGCGGCGGCGAACAACCTCGTGAACGTGTGCTTCGGGCTCGGGTTGTTCCTAACGCCGTTCATCGTGAGTTTTCTGTTCCAAAAGCTCACCTACGAGAAGGCGGTCTCAATCCTGGGCGTGATTCTGTTGGTCCCGGTTCTCTTCACCCTACCCGCGAAGTATCCCGCAGCTCCGGAAGGGTTTACGCTGGGCCAGGCCTTCGGGCTACTCCGTGAGCCTCTGACCATCGTCGCAGCGCTCGTGCTGTTCTGCTACATCGCGCTCGAGTCGAGCTTCACCAACTGGCTGGCACCGTTCGGAAAAGAAGTGATCAAGAACGATCGGCCGGATCTTCCGGTCGAACAGGTGGACGCGTCCGCGGCCCGCATGTTGTCCGCATTCGCCGTGGCCATGATGATCGGCCGTTTGATCACCGGCCTGACGACCATCACGAACGCAGGTGGCTGGCTCATCGCGGGCTCGGGGATCGTAGCGGCTATCGTGATCCTGGCGATGACCGGTGTGAAAGGCTCCGGTGCAGCGTTCACGCTGGCGGCGGTGTCGGGGTTGGTGTTCGCCCCCGCGTTCCCGACCACTGTCGGGGTGACGTTTGACAAGGCCGGCGGCGGCAGTGGTAGCTTGTTCGGCATCATTTTCGCGGTGGGATTGTTGGGCGCCGTAATCGTCCCCAAGGCGATCGGTAACATGGCCAAGGGTGCGTCGGTCCAAAAGGCCCTGAAGCTCTTGCTCCCGATCTGCATCATCCTGGCGATTCTCGCCGCCGTGCTCCAAAAGCTCCCTGCGAAGAAGGCCGCCGCGGCAGAGACGGCCGCTCCACAAGCCACAGCGCCTGCGGCCCAGAGCACTGAAGCGCCAGCGGCGCCTGCACAACAACCGTAACGGTCGCTCACGCAGGTTCAATGGCGGCGGCGGAGCTACCCGCCGCCGCCACTGTGTTGTTCCCCACGGGACCATACCACGCCACGTGGCTATGGACGGACTTCACCCGCAATGAGGCACCGAGGTGCCCCCTTGCGCGCGCACTTCGAATTCGCCTTTTGATGGTTCGGACAAACCCGGGCTGGGATGTCTCCCACGCCGAACCCCTCATCCGCCTACGGCCCAAACACGAATGAGTGCGGCCGCTCGGAACACGCAAAAGGTTGGTTTTCCAAGGCTCCCGATGCCGCCGGGAACGATCCCCCATCAGGATCCCGAACCCGGACGGTCCGTCTTTGGCGCCTCAACGTTTCCAACCCGCACCGCATCCACTACAATCGACGGCGGCAAAGGAGATCCCGCGATGTCTCGTTCGTTCGGACTCGTCCTGTGTGCGGTAAGTTGGTGGGTGGCGAGTATGGCCGCGCCCGCACGATCGCTGGAGGCGTTGCAACAGGAGTTTCTCCAGTGGGAATACGGGATGTTCATTCACTTCAACATGGCCACGTTCACCGAACGCGAATGGGCCAACGGCTACGAAGACCCTACCGCATTCGCGCCCGAACATCTCGACTGCGGCCAATGGGCTGACGTGGCGCGAGAGGCGGGGATGAAGTACGCAGTCCTGACCGTGAAGCACACCGGCGGTTGGTGTCTATGGGACAGCCAGCACACTACGCACGACATCCAGGCCTTCACGCGCTTGCCGGGGCAACCCAGGGATATTGTCCGCGAGTTCGTGAACGCGTTCCGCCAACGCGGGCTCAAGGTGGGCTTCTATTACTGTTTTCCGGGAGACTACGACAATCGGGCAGGCAACACCCTGCCGCCCGGACAACCTTCCCTCCACGGCTTGCCCCCGGAAGCGAAGGACCGCTACGTCGAGTTCATGCGCCATCAACTGACGGAGCTGCTGACCAACTACGGGCCCGTGGACCTGATCTGGATTGATCAATACGCGAACCGATACACGCGCGCGAAGTGGCCGGAACTCAAAGCTCACATCCACTCGCTCCAACCGAACTGCATTGTGATCGCCAACAACTGTCACGACTTTGCCCTCACGGACATCCAAAGCTATGAATACCCATGGCTCCGGCGCGCGCGTCCCGGCCAAGAACTCCCGCCATCCGGCAACACCAACGCGGCAGAAGTCTGCGACACCATCACCGGTTCGGACTGGTTCTGGAAAACTTCCCATTCGGAGGCTTCCCTGAAGAGCGCGGAAGAGCTCGCCGAAATGCGCCTCCTCTGCCGGCAGCGACGAGCCAACTACCTGCTCAACGTGCCGCCCGATCGCACGGGCCGGATTCCCGACGCATTTGCTAAACGCCTCCGAGACGCTGCGCGCTGCTACGCGGAACGCCAGGCCCACTCGCCCGAAGCCACCCCGACCATCCGCGAGGACCTGACCGCGTTGCACGACGCCCGCCGCGTCCTGCTCAATCCCGACAAGGGCTGGTACCATCATTACCCAGATAACCACCCGGACAAATACCAGATCCGGGCACCAGAAGACCTGACGGAATTTCCGGGCATGGACCACGTGTACATCCGGATCGCGTGGTCCTACCTCGAACCGCGCGAGGGCCAGTTCGACTGGAGCTTCATTGACCGAATCATCGAGGAGTGGCTTCCCCGCGGGTTGGGTATCGCCGTCCGCATCAGTTGCAAGGAAACCAGTTCAGACCGCCCGGAACAGCAATTCGCCACGCCCCGCTGGGTCATGGAAGCCGGTGCGCGCGGCGGATTCTACCGCGCGGGCCAACCCGCAGGGCCCGATACCCCGTGGGAGCCCGACTACGGCGACCCGGTGTTTCTGGCGAAACTCGAGAACTTTCTCCGAGCTTTCGCTGCGCGCTACGATGGCCGCCCCTACGTGCGCTACGTGGACATCGGAAGCATCGGCGATTGGGGCGAGGGTCACACGTGGGCAGGCAGTCGAACTGAGCCGGGATTCGCAGTTCGTAAGACCCACGTGGACCTCCACCTGCGGCACTTTCGCCGTTCGCAGTTAGTGGTTTCCGACGACTTCGTCTATGCCCTCCGCAACCCGGAAGAGCGTCAAGCCCTCCATCGGCACATCGTCACCAACGGCATCAGCTACCGGGACGACAGCATTCTGGTCGCCGGCTATCTGGCCGGCTATGCACGCTCGTACACGGTCCGCAGCCCTGAGTTTTTCGCCGACGTCTATCCAGAACGGCCCACGGTGCTGGAACTAGAGCACTACGGCAAGGTCAAAAAGTTGGGCAACTGGGATGCCCAACCGGGTTCGGAATTGGCCAAGCATGGTGGGGGCAAGACGGGACCGGATTTTTTCCGCGGCGCCTTGGAACTGCTCCATGCGACGTACATCGGCTACCACGGCTACGCGCACGAGTGGCTCCAAGACAACCCCCACCTGACGCGGGAACTTCTCAATCGGTGTGGGTACTGGCTTTTTCCCACTGCCCTGGAACGACCGGCCCAGCTGGTGGTCGGGCGACCGGCGCCGTTTACCCTTTGGCTCGAAAACCGTGGAGTCGCCCCGCCCTACCGTCCATACGAAGTGCGAGTCCGCCTCGCCACAGCAGGTGCGCAGTGGACCACGACAGTCGCGCATGCCAGTCGTTCTTGGTTGCCCGGTGCTTCCATTGAAGTCCGTTGGCAACTCACCCCACCCACGAACCTTCCACTCGGGCGCTATCAACTTTCGGTGGGCTTGGTGGCCGCCACCGAGTCGAGGCCGCGCCCGGTCGAGCTTGCATTGACTTCGGATCGGCGCCAGCCGGACGGTTTCTATGTTCTGACCGAAATTGAATTAGTCCCTCCGGCAGCTCCGTAGATCTCAACCGTTGCCTCGCGCCTGCACGTAGCTCCTGTCCGGTACGACGCGAGCGGTGCTTCTCTTTGGGATCGGCTCCGCTGGCGCCCCGGCGTGGGCACTCGGCTGGCGCACAGAACCATTGCGCTGTGCGCTGTGCATCGTACGTGCGTTCCCATCCGGCGGTCGAGCACTCAAGCCCCCACCGCCTCCGTCACCGCGCACCTCCACGGCGCGACTCGTTGCCACGGCTTGTGGTTGACCGTTCCGACGCTTTCTCGGATTGTATTGTCGAATTCGACCCAGGAATGCACTCAACTTGCTTCCATCATCCGGAACGTGCCGCGGCAGCCCGCTGCCCCGAATGCGGCCGCTTCTTTTGCCACGAGTGCGTGACCGATCACGAAGGGCGAGTCCTGTGCACGGAATGTCTCCGCCGCGCGGTCACGCACGATCCGGCGCGGTCACGCTGGCGCGGAGCCGGCCGCGTAGTCATGACGGTAGTGGGACCGGTCGCGCTTGCGATGGTCATTCACGCACTAGGACAGTTGGTCGCTGCACTCGCCAGCTTGTAGCGTGCTGCCCATGAGCCCTGCCCACACCGACGAGCCGTCCGCGCTAGATCTGCTGGACGAGGCCATCCGAATGCTCCGCGCCATTCCGGTCAGCGCTTGGTCGATCTACTGCACCGGAGCAGTTCCGTTCTGGGCTGGCGTGTTGGTGTACTGGACCTTGTTGGTCCACGGCGGGATGGCCTCGCAACTGGGTTCGGCGGTTGCGGTGGCACTCGTGGGGCTGTACGTGTGGAAGCGCGTGTGGCACATGCGGTTTGGCAGTCACTTGCAAGCGTTCACCCGCAGTCAGTCCCCCCCGCGCTGGGGTGTTCGGGACTGGATCGCCGCCGCGGGCATTCAGACCCGTTGGGCATGTACTAGCTTGGCCCTGGCGCCCCTCTCGCTGGCCACGATCTTTCCGTCGTTCTTTCATTGGTTCGGTCATGAATCCTTGGCCGTCGGGGCGCTCCGGCCGGCGGAGGAACAGGCCACCTTGCCGCGCCGCGTCTTGCGCATGGCGACGGAGTGGCCAGGACAAGTGCACATCGCCGCCGTCGTGCTGAGCGGCATCGCGGGGGTGCTCTGGATCAACTTCGCCGTGGTTCTGGCCGTCGCCCCTTGGATGATCGAGTGGTGGACGGGCTGGCGTCCAGCGTTCGCATCGGACTCTCTCTGGATGCTGCATCCCACCTTCGCGGCGGTTGTGACCGTGTTGACTCTCGTCGCGCTCGACCCGTTGGTGAAAGCGTTCACCGCGCTGCGCGTTCACCGGTTGGAATCCCGCAGCACGGGCGAAGACCTGCGCATCGAGTGGCAGCGAGTCCGTCGCCGACTCCCGACCCTCGTCACCACACTGGTGTTGGGGTGGGCGGCCGTCTCGATCGTACGCGCCGCGCCGATGCCCCCTACTCCCGCCCAACCCGCCGAAGCTCAGTTCCATGAACGGTTGGACGCAGCGATTCGACGCGTGTACGAACAGCCGCACATCGCATGGCGTCTCCAACCGCCCGTAACGGACCATCCGAAGCCTTCGTGGCTTCGCACCCAACTTCGTAAGTTCTCCGACTGGCTGGATGAACAGCTCACTCGCTGGTGGCGATGGCTGAACCGGGCATTGGTCCCCGAGTCTTCCCGGCCATCGTCCACGTATTCGGTGTCGGACTGGGCCCGGCGGGTGGCGATCGTGTTGATCCCAGTATTCGGCCTGGTCGGGATCGGATGGCTCCTCCAATTTCGCCGCGCCCGCCGGCGCCCGCGGGCGTCCGCCGCGTCTGGACCCACCCTCACGGCGGCTGCGGCGGCGCCGGATCTGGATCGAACCCTCGCCACGGAACATTCCGCCGACACCTGGTGGGCGCTGGCGCAGCAACTGGCGACCGCCCACGACTACCGCCGCGCGGTCCGCGCCGCATTCCTCGGCCTGCTGGCGGAAGCGGCCGCTCGGCATTGGGTGGACGTCGTACCCTCCCGCACCAACCGGGACTACATCGCACAACTTCAACGACGCCTGCGCGACGCCGTGATCGTTCAGCATTTTCACAGCGCCGTGCGTTTGTTCGAGTCGTCCTGGTACGGCGCACATCCGGCCACTCCGGAGGCGCTCGCCTACCTACGTGAACTCGGAGATCGGTTGCGTGGAACTGCCGTTACGTGACACGGTGGGACGTACCGCGGTGGTGGCCTGGGGGCTCCTCCTGGCAGCCGCAGTGTTCGCCGTATTCGAGCTGGCGCTCGGGCACGGTCATCGGTATCCGCGGTTCTCAACCGCGCGCAGCGACGGGCCGGGCTGCCGAGTGTTATTCGAGGCGCTGGCGAGTATGGAGGGCGCTCAGGTGGGGTGCGAGACCATGCCCCTACCGACCCGTTCGCACACCTCGGCCGCCACGCTGCTGATCATCGGGGCACCCGTGGAATGGTTGCGCAAACCCCAACCTGAATTGCTCGCCGCGCTCCGAGCCGCTGCACGCGCGGGTAGCCGCATCATTTTGGCATTCGACGCATCCTCAGATCGAGGGTTCAAACGGACCACCGTATCGAATGCCCCTTTTGCGAAACGCATCGAGCCGGCACGCTTGCCGAACATGACCCCTGCCCGCTCCAACGAATGGCTGGCTACCGCCTGGGGCGTGCGCGCGTATCGTTACGACCCACCCGCGACCACAGAGTTTGGCCGGTTGGGGTCCGGCGCTCTCGCGTTCGAACTGTACGATCCCGCCTGGACCGAGCTTCATCAGGACTTCGGCTACGTCGTGGTCGCGGAGCGGCCTTGGGAAGGCGGCACATTGGTCGTGGCGGGCGCCCCTTGGTTCCTCACCAACGACGGCCTCCGTCAGCCGAAATGCCGGCAGCTGGCGGCCAGGGTGCTCGGACCCGGGCCGCGGTATGTGTTCCACGAGTCGCACTTGGGACTCCAGCCCACTCCCACACTTCGCGACCGGCTGAAGTCGCTCCGGCTTCATGGTCTGATCGTCGTGCTGGCGATCCTCGGCGCGTTGGCAGTTTGGCGGCAAGCCACTCCGTTTTGGCCCGCGGTACGTCCCGACGATGCCCGCACGGCGGTGGCGCCGCTCGCCGCCACGCCCACCGATTGGTCGGATCTACTCCGACGCCACCTCACCCCGCGCGAACTTCTGATGGCCGCCATCGAAGAATGGCAGCGGTCGGGTCACCCCACCCCCGCGGCGCTGGAGCAAGCTCGGGCGCTGGCCCGAGAGCTTCCGATTCTCGACGCCTGGCGCAAGATTGCAGAAATGAACCACCGAAGGAGATGAGCCACATGAACGAGGAACCAATCCAGCTAGTGGAATGGGTCGCGCGCATCCGCGAGGAAATCGCGCGAGTCATCATCGATGCCGAAGAAGTTGTGGACCTGGCGCTGGCCACGATCTTGTGTGGACAGCATGCCCTGATCGAAGGCGTGCCGGGAGTGGGGAAGACCTTGCTCGTACGGACCTTGGCCCGCGTAGTGGGCGTGGAATTCGGCCGAATCCAATTCACCCCCGACTTGATGCCCGCCGACATCACCGGCACGAACATCTTCAACTTCCAGACCAACTCCTTCACGCTCGTGCCCGGCCCCATCTTCACCACCTTCCTGCTGGCCGACGAGATCAATCGCGCGCCGGCCAAGACGCAGTCCGCACTGCTCCAAGCCATGCAGGAGCGCGAAGTGACGATCGAGCGCACGACGTACCGGTTATCGCCCCACTTCACGGTCTTCGCCACTCAAAACCCAGTCGAATTCGAAGGCACCTATCCGCTGCCCGAGGCGCAAAAGGACCGCTTCCTTCTCAAGATTCCCATGAACGCACCCGACCGCGAGGGGGAACTCCAGCTGGCTCTCCGTACGCTCGGCCCGAACGCGCCCGAGGCCATGCTCGGCCGCGGTGAGGTCCGAGCACTTTTGGATGCCGACCAGCTCCAGCGTCTCAAGGACGCCATGTCCGGCCTCACGGTCCGCGACGACCTCGTGGCGTACGCCGTGGATATTGTTCGCGCCACGCGAGAGAGCGACGAGGTCTTGTTCGGGGCTGGCCCGCGCGCCACGCAGGCGCTGATCCTTGCGGCCCGCGCCGCCGCCGTACTGGACGGACGGGACTACGTGACTCCGGACGACGTCCGCCGAATGGCTCCGCCGGTGCTCTGCCACCGCCTGGTTCTCAGGCCGGAGTACGAAGTCGAAGGCACAGACAGCGCCGAGGTGATCCGCGCGATTCTCGACCGTGTTCCGGTGCCGCGATGATCCTGCCGTCTCCTCGACTGCTTCGCGACACAGCCGTCCTGGGCACCGCCTTGGCGGTGGGGTGGGCGCTACGTCCCGACTATGGATGGGCCGTCGTGGGCGTTGCGATGTTCGCCACTGCGTTGGTCGCGGTAGATGCACTGGCGTCGCGTCGGTCGCTGGATCAAGTACGGGTCGCTTTTCCGAACGCCCTGCGGTTGGCACACCGTCGTCCCGAAACGGTGTCGGTACCCTGGGAAAGCCCACGGTCACTCCGTTCCCCCAGGCTCGTCCTGGATTGGCCCGCCATCCTGAAGTGGAACCAGGATTCGCCCACGCCCGCGGTAGCCTCGCGCGGCGTGACCACATGGAAGGTCCTCCCGTTGGCTCGTGGGCAGACCCGTGTGCGATATGCCGCCATGGTCGCCGACTCCCTCCTGGGTTGGTGGGAGATTCGCCGGCGCTGGGAACCCAATGTCGTGGTCAAAGTCCTGCCCGATTTGCATGCGGACCGCCGTCGCTTGGCCGCACGGTTCTTCGCCCAGACGGAAGCCGGCCTGCGACTTCGACGCCTTCCCGGCCGGGGACGCGAGTTTGAGCAGTTGCGCGATTATATCCCGGGCGACCCAGTGGAAGACATTAGCTGGAAGGCCTCGGCACGCCGGCGAAAGCCCGTGACCAAGTTGTACCGCGTGGAACGCACCCAAGAGGTCTACGTGGCGCTGGACACGTCCCGGTTGTCCGGGAGGTTCCTGCCGTCCGGTGCCGGCGACGCCGCGCCGCCCTCCACCGTGCTCGACCGCACGGTCACCGCCGCACTTCTACTGGCGACCGCCGCCCGTGACCAAGGCGATCGCTTTGGCGTGATCGCGTACGATCGGCTGGTGCATCGTTTTCTGGCGGCGGGCCAAGGGCGCGAGCATTCGCGGCGGGTCATGGACTTGTTGCTGGACCTTCAGCCGTCGGCTGTCTCCGCCGATCCCGTGGAGCTGTTCTCGTTCCTGCGCGCTCGGTTGCGGCGGCGCGCGCTGGTGGTGGTGATGGCATCGCTGGACGATGCGGCCGCCATCCGCGCGTACCAACGGGGATCGGACCTGGTGGCCCGACACCACTTGGTGCTGACGCTCACCATTCGCCCCGAAGGAGCCATGCCGGTGTTCACTGGACCGCCCCCGGACTCGGTGGAGGAGATGTACCGTCAAATGGACCGCCACGAACAATGGCGGCGGCTCGACGAGTTGCGCCGTTCGTTGGCGCGCCGCGGTGTGGACCTCGTCGTGTGCCCGGAGGAAATGCTGGTCGTTACCGCGATCGAACGGTATTTGGACGCGAAGGAGCGGTTGCGGCTGTGATCCTGGACCTCCACCGCTTTGCGCAAATGCGCCAGCCCTTGTGGGACGAGCTCGATCGGCGGCTGCACGTGCTCGAATCGGACGCGTCCGCGCGGTTGGATTTGCCCGGGATCCGCCGGTTGGTGGAACTGTACGAGGAAACCGTCGCGGATTTGGCCGAAGTGCGCGACATCGCGCCCGACTCGGACTTGGCGGCGTACCTCGAATCACTCATCGCACGCGCCCACATGGCGCGGATGGCCGCCCGGGCGCGTCCGACTCGCATCCACCCGTGGCGATGGCTGATCCACACCTGGCCCTCCGCGGTGCGACGCCGTGCGCGCTATGGCCTCGGGGCCTTGGCGGCCTTCCTGCTCGGCATCTCGCTCGGCGCCGCGCTCCTGCTCGCGTACCCGGAGGCCCGCGCGGAGGTGTTCGCAGGCTACCCGCATCTGATGACCCCGCCGGCGGAACGCGTAGCCCTGGAGGAGCGTGCCGCGTCCGACACCGAAGAGACCGTGGCCGGCAGTGGGCAGAGCATCGCCGCATGGTATTGGACCCACAACGTGCACGTGAGTCTCTTCGTCGCCGCCAGCGGAATTCTGTGGGGGTTGGGAACGCTGTATGCGTTGGTCGTCAACGGGTTCCTCTTCGGCGCGGTCGTTGCCGATTACGTGGTGGGGGGTCAAACGATGTTCTTGCTCGGTTGGCTGCTGCCGCACGGCTCCGCAGAAATTCCTGCGTTGCTCGTCTGCGGACAAGCCGGCCTGCTGCTAGGCCACGCCACGCTCGGGTGGAGCGACTCCACGCCGTGGGCCGATCGTCTCCGCCGTATCGCACCGGACTTTCTCACGCTCGTGGGTGGAGCCGCCGTGCTGTTGGCATGGGCCGCCCTGATCGAAACGTTTTTCTCGCAGTTCCACCGGCCCGCGATCCCGTACGAAGTGAAGGCCGCGTTTGGACTGATCCAACTGGTCTGTGTCCTGCTGTGGATCGCCGCGGGGGGCCGGCCGCAGCCGACGAAGGACGTACGATGAACGAACCCCTCAACCCCGACCCGGCTCGAGGCGGTGGCGCCCTCGCGCTGACGTTGCCTCCCGCCGGCTTGGCCACGCGCGGCATCGCGTGGTTCGTGGACGTGGTCGCCGTGGCGCTTATCTCAAACCTGACCGGCATGCTCTTGGGACGCCTCGCCTGGGTGGCGCACGACACTGCGCAGGCGCTGCAGTGGGTTCTGGTGTTCGTCGTATACGTGGCCTACGGCATGGTGTTCGAATGGGTCTGGCAAGGACAAACACTGGGCAAACGACTGCTTCGACTGCGCGTGGTGGACCAATCCGGCTTACGGTTGGAGTCGTGGCAAGTCGTCCTGCGCAACCTGCTCCGGCTGGTCGACAGTTTGCCCATGTTTTACCTGCTGGCGGGAGCGGTCGCGTTCGCGTCCCGGCGGGGTCAGCGGCTCGGAGACCTGGCCGCGCACACACTCGTGGTTCAACTGGCTCCGCGACGCCGCCCACTGCTCGCGGAGTGGTCGCCCCCGCCCGTGAACTCGCTGCGCCAATTCCCTCACCTGGAAGCCCGGCTCCGTCGCGTCGTCCCCGCCGCCATGGCGGAACTTGCGTTGCGGGCGTTGCTGCGCCGCGACGAACTGGACGCTCGCTCTCGCGTCGAGCTGTTCGAACAGCTGGCCCGCGACCTCGTGGAAGCTACGCGCTTCCCTCGCGAGCCGTTGAAGGATCTCTCCGACGAGCAAATCGTGGCCAACTTCGTGGATTCGTACTACCGGTTTTCCGCCTCGCGCGCGGACGGTTTGCGACGCGAGCCCGAGCCGCCTCGGCGGCGGCTCTGAGCGCGCCCGCGGCCAGTGCCCCGTGCCTGGGGCCAGCGGCGGATTCGCACGCCGGCCTCCTCCACAAGCTGGCCCACAGTGTCGGAAAAGCAAAACTCCTGCTCGTACACGGCCGCGTGGATCCCCCATGAATGATCATCCGGCCACATATGAGGCGTGGGCGCGTCGTGCAGCACAGCGCCCCGCCCCGCATCTGATCGGCGGCCTGGACGATCGAATTTTTCCCCGCGTACGAGCCAATGCACTCCTCCACCCGCTCGCCGCTCGATACGTACGATGCACAGCGAGGGCATCCCTTCTCGTCGCAATTGCGGATGCCTCCCCGCGTGCCGCGGTAGCCGGTGGAGACGGTCCGACGGTTGCACACGATCACCGCGGCCACACGGCGGCGACGACAATTTGAGCGCCGCGCGACCCCACGAGCCATGAGGACAGGTTCGTCCTAATCTGGCCGCGGGGTCTCGCCGTCACGAGAAATCGAAGGACCTACATTTGGATCACCCGCGTCGAGCGCGTCTGTCCACCCGACGCCACGCTGACCGTTTGCGTTCCCACAACGTTGCCGGCCACGTACTGGACCGTCGAGCCGCTGCCGCTGATGGACCCGAGAGCCGGACTCGCCACGGACCACGAGTACGAGCCGGTACCTCCCGACGCGGAGAACGTGGTGGTGCTGTTGCGCGCCACGGTGATGGTCCCCGACGGCGTGATCGTCAACGTTCCACCGCCACCGCCCCCGCCGTTGGTGGGCACAGTCGCCACGCCGTACACCACACCGTACAACGACGGCTCGATCCAAGTGCCCCGCATGGTCGCGGTGCCCCCGGCGACCTCGATGGTTCCATCCATCGTGCCCGGAGTGCCCGCGGTGGTCTGTCCGTGCAACACGAATCGCGCACTGCTGGACGTTGCGCTGGAAATGCGACCTCGGAACACGAGGTTGTTGTTGTCAATGCCTTCCAATTCCTCGCCGCTCTGACGAAGCTGCATCGCCCGAATCGGCGCGCCGGTGTTGCGCGACACTAGATTGCCATTCGGGTTGGTATAGTAGCCGCCCACCGAAATGCCAGCGTCCCGCACGACTTCATCCGGCGAACCCACCTCGCAGCCAGCACCGAACCCGGCCACGATCGCCGCCAGGATTGCGATCCACCCTGCCCACACGCTACGTCGGTTCATGATATGACTCCTGAATTTTCTCCGTGCGCCACCCGTCACTCTAGGCCGTCGCCATCGTGCAAGCAACCTAGGCGCGCACCGCCATTACAACCAGCCGTGCTCACGATACCAACGCGCAGTTTGACGCAGCCCTTCTTCCGTCGAGAAGACATACTGGTAGCCCAGCCGGGTTCGGAGCTTCGCGGTGTTGAACGCGCGATCTTTGGTGTAGAACGCCACTCGCCGCCGGTAGAGCGGGGGCTCAATGCCCAGCGGACGGCACACCGCTTCGCACAGCGCCGCGGCCATGAAGAATGGCCCCACCGGCAATCGAAGCACTCGCAGGGTGCGGCCGAAGTACTCCGCGATGATCCGCGCCATGTCCTCGAGCCGAATGGGGTGCGGGTCTCCTACGATAAACACTTCCCCCAACGCCGCCGGATGCGTGGCCGCTAGGATCATCACGTTCGTTAGATCTTCGACGTGGATCAAGTGGTACAGACACCGGCCGCGCCCCAAGATCACCAAAATTCCACGAGCCGCCATCCGGAACACTTTGAGCAAACGCCGGTCGCCCGGCCCGTAAATGGCGCAGGGACGCAACACCGTGTACGGCAGTCCCTCGCGGGTGGCGAACTCGCGGAACCACACTTCGCCTTCCGCCTTGGTGACTTGATAGTCGTCGCCTGGATGGAAGGGATAGGTTTCGTCCGCCGGCGGGTGCTCGATGTGCCCGTGGACCCCAACAGTGGAAATGTGCACGAAGCGCTGCAACCGCGGATTGCGACGCGCTGCTTGGGCTAACAGCTGGGTGCTTTCCACATGCACTCGGCGGTAGGTCTCCCGGGAGACTTTCGCCTCGCGGTACGCCGCTGCGACGTGGAAGATGTAGTCCACGTTCGCCGCCGCCTTCTCGACCGTGGCCGGATCGTAGACCTGCCCGATCACCCACTCGACTGGAACGTCACGGAGCTGTTCGATGCGCGACTGGGGCCGCGCGATCGCGCGCACCCGAACTCCGCGCGCATGCAGTTTGCGCACCAAGTGCGAGCCTGTAAATCCCGTAGCGCCAGTGACCAACACGGTTGCGCCGGCCGGCAAATCTAAACCTTCCATATCGCGCAATCGCTCCGCTCCCGATTCAAACCCGGTCGTCAATCGGGTGGCACTATGCTATAAGGTTTGCGCGGAAGGGAAAGCTGGGCATGAACATCCTTTTACTGGCACCTGAACCCTTCTTCCAAGAGCGCGGAACGCCCATCGCCGTGGCCTTGCTACTGCGCGTGCTGTCCGCCGCTGGCTGTTTGTTCGACGTCGTCACACTGCCCGAGGGAGAAGATTTCCGGCATAGCGGTGTGACGATCCACCGCGCCGGGCCGGCCTGGTTGGGCCACGTGCGGCCGGGGTTTTCCTCCCAAAAGCTCCTGGCGGATGTTTTCGTATTCTCAAAAGCCGCCCAACTGGCGCGCCACCGCCCCTACGACGTGGTGCACGCCGTCGAGGAATCTGTGTTCGCGGCGTGGCTGCCAAGCTTGCGGCGACTTCCGTTCGTGTACGACATGGACTCATCTCTGTCGCAGCAGCTGGTCGAGAGCCGCCTCTACTTCCGCCCCCTACGGCCGGTTTTCGAATGGTTCGAACGAGCCGCCGTTCGGCGCGCGGCAGCAGTGTTAGCGGTCTGCGAAGGGTTGGCGGAGAGGGCGCGTCGGTTCGGGGCTCGTCACGTGACCGTATTGCGGGACATCTCCTTGCTCGAAGAATTCGCCCAGCCGGCCGATGTGAACCTCCGCGAGGGGGTTCCACCGAACGCATTTCTCTTCCTCTACGTCGGGAACCTCGAGCCCTATCAGGGCGTGGACCTGCTGCTCGAAAGCCTCTCCATCTTGAAACGTTCACTGCCGGGGCGAATCGCGCTGGCCGTGGTTGGCGGCACACCCGCCGCCGTCCATCAGTACCGTCAAAAAGCCGCCGAGTTGGGCGTGGCGGAAGTGACTCGGTTCGTGGGCCCGAAACCGATCGCGATGCTGAAAACCTTGTTGAACCAAGCCGACGCGCTCGTCTCCCCGCGCACGCGAGGCCACAACACCCCGATGAAGATTTATTCCTATCTCGATTCCGGCAAACCGGTCGTCGCCACCGCGATCCCGAGCCACACCGAAGTGCTCGATGACTCCGTGGCCTTTCTCGCTCCACCTGAACCCCGCGCGTTCGCGGCGGCCATGCACCGCGCGGTCATGGATTCGGAACTACGCCAACGCATCGCGATGAACGCCCAAGCGTTGGCCGCGAGCAAATACCGGTTCGCGTCGTACCAGGAGACCCTCCTCCAGTTCTACCGCGATCTAGAACGACGCCTCCGAACCGCACCGCAGACTGCAGCTTGCGCATGAACCTGCCCGCGGACCTGGGTCTGAATCCGAGCGTCCCGCCGATGGCGGACGTCGAGACCGCCTCCGATGACTACGCCGCCCGCTTTGCCGGCCCCACCGGGTCCTGGATGCTGGAGGTGCAAGAGCGGATCATTTTAGAACGATTGCGCGCATGGCCGGTCGGCACCGTGCTCGATGTGGGCGGTGGCCACGGTCAGTTGGCCGCGCCGATCGCGCGCATGGGTTGGGCCGTCACGGTGCTCGGCAGCGCCCCCTCGTGCCGGCGGCGGATCGAAGGACTGATTCAAGAGGGACGGTGCACGTTTGTGGTCGCCAATTTGCTCGACATTCCGTTCCCCGCCCAATCGTTCGACGTAGCGGTGTGCATCCGGTTGCTGCCCCACTGCGAGTGCTGGCCCCGGCTGATCGAAGAGCTGTGTCGGGTGGCACGCCGCGCGGTACTCGTGGACTATCCGACCAGTCAAAGCCTCAATGCGCTCGGGCCGGTATTCTTCCGAGCCAAACGCAGGATCGAAGGCAACACCCGCACCTGGCGTTCATTTCGACACGACGAGATCGAACGAGCATTCCGAACGCAGGGTTACGAAGTCAGGTTTCGGACGGGGCAATTTTTCTTTCCCATGGCGCTGCACCGGTGGTGGAACCTGCGCAGTGTATCGGCGGCGTTGGAAGGATTCGCGGCGCGCATGGGCCTCACGGCCCGATGGGGATCGCCGGTGATCCTCGAAGCCGTACGGCGGACTCAGGCTGGCCATTGAGCAGCTCTCCAGGCCGATACGGCCGGGCAGACCACACCCAGACGGCACCCTCCCAGTTGTCTTCTGCGTCCGCGGCCACACGGGAATGCAGTCCTCCAACGTCGCCCGTCCAAGGATTGGACGAAATGGGCCCCGTTCCGTCCAATGAAATT
>CAACVY010000049.1 GCA_900661335.1 uncultured bacterium
CAGCGCGCAACGCCGGAAGCACGGCAATGGACGATCCTCTTGATCGTAACGGTCTATACGAACCAGTATTCGGTCCGTGTAGATCTCCAAGCCTGCGCGACGCGACGTCGCGCCGCGCGTGGCGGACCTGCTGTTCAGAGTTCTCGCTGTTCACAGTTCTTTCGTTGGCACGCGAGGCCGCTTCGTCTCCACCGTCCGCCGTGGTGCTGTCGGAATAGTTATCCACGGAAGCCGCTCGAGGTTATTCCTCCACCGGCGTTCTTCAATGCTCCGTACTGGGGCATCCTTGGCGCAACGCAGAGCTCGATCGTGGACGCACGGCGCGGCCGTTGGCGTTGCGAGTTCCAAGTGGCGAGCGGGACGAATGCGGGATTTTTGGCCGAGTGGGGGCCGGGACTCGGAGCACGTTGACCTATACCATCCCCAGCGATTTGCACGATGTCCTTTTCGTCTGGGCTGGCCGTCATGCGGAGTTGGGCGCGGGAGGCCGTGTGGTGCTGGAGGTTCGAACCAATGGGGTGCCGGGCGTTCGATCCACTCCAACTTGGGGCGATAATCTGGCCCTTCTATGTCGTGTGGGCCGAGCCCATGTTTTACGCAAGGGCCGATGGGACGTGAGAGCTTCCCACGGTGGCTCGCGGAAGGTGTGGTCCTCGCGGAAGTCGAAGAATCGCGTTATACTGACATCCGAAGGAACGGAGGTGCGAATGAAGGCGATTCGTGGGCAATGGGCGGCATGGACGGTGGCGGTGGCACTATGGACAGGGTACAGCATCGCGGGACCTGCGCCGACGCGTCCTCCGGCGTGGATGCGGCAGCACGAAGTCGGAGTGGAAGGAGTGGTTCATGCACCCGGGCTAGGTGATTTCGATGTGTTCGACTACGCGGCCGGTGTGGAACTTGAGTACCGCTACTGGTGGGCGGATGTGTTCGGCATGGGACTGGGTATCGGTTACGAACGTTGGGAAGCTGGGAATGGAGCGCGAAATTGGATGGGGCGAACCGATGGGGAACTGAACGTCGTTCCACTCAGTGCATTGGCCTATCTGCGGTTGGCGGACTGGGGCGTGTGTCAGTTGACCGGGTACGGGGGATTGGAGTACGCGTGGACCGATTCGGATTTGACGCTGGAACGTTCGGGGCAGAAGGATTCGGTATCGGTGGATGACACGTTGTTGGTGCGGTTTGGGCTTTCGACAGCTTGGCCGATCACGTCCGTGCTCCAGTTGACGCTGGGTGCAGGCTTCCAGTTTCCGATCATGAAAGCCAATGCGTCGTCGCACGGTGGGCCGCTTCAAGATCTCGACTTGCAGTCATTCTTCGTTGGAGCCGGAATTTCACTAGCGTTTTGATGTTTGCCGTGCCGCAGGTCACGCGGGCGGACGGCGTTAGCGAGCCATCCATGTGTGCGACCTCCAGGGGGGCGCCAGAGTTGTGATTGGGCCCGTGCACGGCGCGATCATGGGCGCGTATTGGCTGGCGCTGCTGGGGGTCGGCGTGTGGACTGCTCGGGGGCAGCGAACCGCGGAGGAATTTTTTCTGGCGGGCCGGCGGCTGCCATGGTGGCCGGTGGCGATGAGCATGTATGCTTCGGTCACCAGTGCGGTGACGTTCATGGGGGTGCCCGCCCAGGCCTATCAAGGCAATTTGTCATTGTGGTGGACGGGCTGGGTTAGTTGGGCGGTCGCGCCGGTGCTGGCGCGATGGATCTATCCGGCCTACCGGCGCGATCAAGTCACGACGACGTATGAGTTTGTGGAGCGGCGGTTGGGACAAGGGGCCCGGCGTTCAGCGGCACTTCTGTTTTTGGCGGCGCGGACGAGTTGGCTGGGACTGGCCATCTACGCACCCGCACTGGCCCTGAGTACGGTGACGGGCTGGCCGTTGTCCGCGACGCTCGCGGGCATCGGCGGGGTGGCCACGCTGTACACAACCTTGGGCGGATTGGCCGCTGTGGTTTGGACGGATGTACTCCAGTTCTCCGTCATGATCTTTGGCCTCGCATGGATGGGGGTCGCCATTGCTTCTACGCCCGCGTCCGGATCTCTCGCAAACTGGAATTGGGTGTCAGCCTTGGCCGGCACGGCCAAAGACTGGCAGCTCGACCTGACACGGCTGAGCACGCTCGGGGTGTGGCTAGGGTATATTCCGATCATGCTTCATGAGTACGGAGTGGATCAGGTCACGGCCCAGCGGTTGTTGGCGGTCCGCAGCGACCGGGAAGTGCGGCGCGCGGTTTGGTTCAATGCGGTATCCGATCTAGTCATTGTGTCGGCGTTGCTTTGGATCGGATGGGGCCTACGTCGTGTGCAGACTTCCGTGCCAAACGTGGTGCCGCCCGACGCGCTCATGGTCTGGTATGGAGTGCACGCATTGCCGCCGGTCGTGTCCGGAATGTTGCTGGCGGCGATCGCCGCGGCCGCGATGTCGAGCGTGGATTCCGGCATCAACTCTGTAGTGACAGTCTTCATGTCGGATTTTGTTCAGCCGACGCTGCACCTGTCTGATCGAAGACTTCTGACGAGTTCCAAGGTCGCAACTCTCCTTGTGGGCGGCGCGGCCATGGGGATGGCGTCGCTCGCGGCGTGGATTGGAGATTTGGTGCGGAGTTTTCTCACGTATGTGGGTTTGTTCAACGGGCCGGTCTTGGTGCTTTTCGCCATGGCTTGGCTTCGCGTCGGACGTTGGAGCGACTGGTGCGTTGGGGCCGTAGTTTCGGCGGCAATGGGCGTGACTTGGGTGTCGACTCGCTTCGCGCACGAACTCTACCTCATGCCCGCCACCACGTTGGTTTGTGCCTTAACGGTGGCATGCGCGAGTGGGGTTCGGCACTTGCTCAGGAGCGCACGTAGATGCTGACGGTTCGAAGAAACTTTGAGCACCGCGCATGGGAAGGTTGGGCGGGGCTACTTGCCTTGGCCAATGGGGCTGGGTTTCTTGGTTGGGCTGCACTGGCGGCCACGCTTGGTCCGGTGTTGTGTCGCTGGTTGATTCAATGGGACTTGTGGATGGAGGCGCCGGAGACCTACCGCAGGCTGCTTTCCATTCCGCCTGCGGCGTGGGTGACGGGAATGCTCGCCGCGGCGGCATTGAGTGGGGTTCTCTATGCGTGCGGGCGAACGTCGGCATGGTCGGTTCGAGTTCAGGTTGCAATCCTCCTGGCCCAAACGGCGGGAGTCACCTGGTACGGCGTAGCTCTCATTCGGGGGCTTTGGCGGACACTGTTTTGATCAGTGGCCGGCCCGCCAGTTCAACGTCGCCGTGAACCTAACGACAGGTAGTAAAGCAACGTCATCACTGCCGACACGGCCGAGGCCACGTAGGTCAAGAAGGCCGCGTTGAGCACGGCCGCGGCATGCGGCAGCTCTTGAGGAGTCACGATGCCCGCTGCGACCATGAGTTGTTTGGCCCGGCGGCTGGCATTCCATTCCACGGGCAAGGTGATCAGCGTGAAGATCACTACCGCGACGAACATCCAAACCCCGAGCGTGAACAGACCCGGACGTTGAAGCACCAACCCGGCCAGGATCACCGGAAATGCAAGTTGGCTGCCGATCTGAGTCACCGGCACTAAGTTGGTGCGTAGCGACAACGGCGCGTAGGCGGTGGCCTTTTGGAGCGCGTGGCCGGCTTCGTGACAGGCCACCCCGATCGCGGCCAGAGAATCCGAGTCGTACACATCGGGCGAGAGTCTCAGAACGTTTCGCAGAGGGTCGTAGTGGTCGGTGAGGAAGCCACTCACACGTTCGACGCGAACGTCATAGATCCCCTGGCTTCGCAATAGCGCTTGTGCTGCTTCGGCACCCGTCAGGCCACTCCGCGCACGAACGCGGGAATAGCGAGCGAACGTGGTTTGGGTCAACCACGTCGCGATCACCGCGAGGATCAACGCGGGCAAGATGAACAGCCAGTAGCTGGGCATGATCAGGTACATGGTTTCTCACCTCGTGCCATCAAAGATGGGATAAAGGCGACGGGTTTTCAAGTCCGGCGACACGTCCTTCGCTGGACGGCAAGCCCCGCGGATTTCCTGTAGGAGGACAAAGTTGGCCCGCTCCCGCCGTGGCTTCGCCAAAATGCGAGCGGCCGTCGGTTTTGCCCATCTTGAGCTCCGGGTTTCGCCGAGGAGACTCAACTCAACGGCCTGTTTGTTTCCCCGTTTGTGTTACATTTTTGACAAACTGCCAAGCGAAGGGGAAGTGAGCCAGTAGGTTCTTGGTCAATGGAATCACCCGGCATACTAAAGTGGAAACTGGCGTAGTATCTGCTACTAGCTGGCGTAGCGCGGTGGCATCATAGTGAAAGGTAATCACAAAAGCCTTCGAGCAACTTGGCAAGCCCAGTTTGGGTTTACCCTGGTGGAATTCCTGATCGTGGCAGTGATCGTCGCGATTCTTGCGAGTGCGGCGGTACCGCTGTTCAGCGGTAATAAGGAAAGCGCGATGATCACCGAGGCCAAGGCTGGACTTGGGACCGCGCGAAGCTGTTTGCGAACGATGTACTCGGAAACACGGGCCTACAACCGGACCCCGCGAGGGGACGTACTGGAGGATGGAGACCCGCTGACCTCCATTCCAGGCATCAGCGAGGGTAGCCTCCAAGGCAGGTACTTTCAGGAGACCGACTACACAATTCAAACCATTTCACCGAACTCGTACGTTTTAAGATGCGAGGGCTCTCAAGGCCCTGTGGCCGGGCTCGTGGTTACGTTGGACGAAGCGGGTAATTTTATGGTGTATCGTCGAAGCATTTCGAGTGGGGGTTCGAGCGGCGGCTCCGGCGGGGGTTCCGGGGGTGATTCTGGTGGCGATTCCGGCGGAGGATCTGGTGGCGGTTCAGGGGGTGGTTCGGGCGGTGAAGGTGGTCCGCCTGTGGTGCCGCCTGGTGGGCCGCCCGTTCATCCGCCTGTTGGACCACCTTTTAGGCCGCCGATTAAGCCCCCGGTCCCCATTGACCCACCAGGTCTTCCCGAAATATGATTTGTGCTCGCAGTTGGGGCGTTACCAAAGTGACATTGGCTGCCCAACAACTTTCTAGGTAGTCCAAGGCAACGAGGTCCGCAACATCCCATGGCGCTGACCGCGTAGCCCTGGTTTGCGCGATCCTACACACGTGATGACAGGTAGACCGCACGCACTTCGGTCGCTCGCGCACCTGGCTTGTCGGGCCGGCGATCTCGATTTTTAGGTCAGTCGCTTGGCGGGTGAGGCAGCCGTCTTTGTAGTGCGATCTGACGTTCGGAAACCAAAAGTTTTTCCACGGGAAATTTGGGGTCGAATCCTGATTGCATGAGGGCCAACAATCGCGGATCTGCTGTATCGACGACATCCTTGTTGCACCCTTCGAACCTGGAGGGGACTGGTGTACGAATCTCGGATTGCCCTAGTCGCAACTGGGGGTGGGGCCGCGCGGCACTGTGACAGGTGCGCGTTGCTAAAATTCTAAGGTTGACGGGCAGGTGTGGGCGCGGTCAGCCCCATGGATAGGAACGGGAGAATGTGATCACGAAGCATGGGATTGAGGTCAAACAGTACGACCCCTGCGGCGCCGGCCGCTCGAGCCCGAAGATACTGCTCAATTACTTGGTCGGCCGTGAGTTGTGAGGCGGACGCGCTTACTCCGATGCCTTCCCAGATGCGGCCAGAGGCACCGGGCAAGGCCATGTGGGCGGCGCAACGTGCTGTGAAGACGTTCAGGCGCTCTTCATAGTTCATAGGGCAGACAAAGTCGACCCAGCGCTCCCGAAGCCACCGCGGCCAATCTTGTCCCACGGATCTTGGGGCGTCCGTTGGGTCGGGGAATACTGCAGCCGACACCAAGATCCCGGGGCGAACTTTCCGCAGTTCTTGTGCCCATCGGCACACGATCTGGGACATCCAATCCGCGCGCCAGCGCAAAAATTCGTCTTCAAGGGGACCGCGGTGGGTGACATGCGCCGGCCAGTGCTGAACTTTGCGCCCCAATGCGCGTTCGAATTGGATCCGAGCCTGGTCACTAAACGACCCATTCCGCCCCGGAAATCGAATGTAGTCCAAATGCACTCCATGGACCGGATAGCGCCGTACAGCTTCCAGGAGTCCAGCCAATTCGCGCTCGACGTTTTCGGGCACAGTAGGGTCGAGCCAGGCGATGGTGTCTCCGTCCGCGCTCTGTTGGAGTCGCCCTTGCTGGCGCAGAGAATCTCGCATCGCTTTCGGTGCTCCTTCGGCGTTCCAGCAGATTTTCCACACGTGGAGGCGAAGCCCATACCGTTGGGCGGCTTCGAAGCACGCGGCGAGTTGGTCCCCGTAGCGGCGGGCGATGTAAGAGACCGGGACGACTTCGCTGGGGTAGTGGGCTTGGTACGGCCAAAGGAAATTGACGAATAGATCGGTCACTCCTGCCGCAGCCAACTCCCGCGCCGTGCGGTCCCAATCGCCCGGATACAAACCGAGTCCGCCATGATCCCACACTCCGATTCGCTCGTTCGGCCGTGGGGTTTGGGCAGCCGCATAAGCTTTCGTAAGATTGGTGCGCAATTGGTGAGCGGCTCGCAAAGCGTCGGCCCACGAGTTGGCTTGGGTCGCGCGGGCCGCGGTTGTAAAGCTATCGCGGGCTCGGTCGAGGTGCTGGCGGACGACCTCGGCCCGGCTTGGTGGAGCCATGCGTGCGATACCCTGGATTGATTCATCGAGGCTTTGGAACGAATCCACTCTCGATGATTGTTTGATTGCCGCGCGAGCTACATTGGGCCACACAGAGGGATCGAGCGTACCCACTAAGGACCCGAGCAGCCAGCTTTTGTTGGGTCCGTCGTCGGAGTTGAGGACATACGTGGCCCAAACGCCTGCAGGACCCAGTAGAATTGCTGGTGCGGGCGCAACCCGGCCCGTCGCGTCGTACCAGTCGGCTAGCACTTCGACATCTGGGCGATTCGGTTCAGCGGGGATCCATTGACGAGTGATTTGTCCAACCCACGGTGGAAGCGTCCGGGCCACCGGCGTCTCTCGCGGCCGCAAGCCGTTCCAGCTTTCCCCATCACCGAGGACCTGATAGGCACGCAATCGAACTCCCATGGCGCGTGCAAGCTGTTCGTCGGCAGAATAGCAGACGATCAATCTGCCGCCGCGTTCGACATGTTGGAGCAGTCGGGACCGGAGGGTATCGGGCAGGGTAGGGTTGTACGGCAACATCAACACACGCGGTAGGGAATTGGAATGGATCGCGCTTTCGCGCAGCGCCACTGCGGGCAGCCCGATGCGACTTAGCCACGCCAAGTGGTATTGCACCAACTTTTCTGCGAATGCACGTTCCATCGGGTCGGAATGGGATTGGTCCGGGCTCAGCACGGCGACCACTGGCGCCACGGGTTGGATTCGGCGCAGTATGAAGGATGCATTCACGGGCTGTCCGCGCCAGAACGAAAGGCGAAGGGCCTGAATGGCGGAGAGGGATCCTGGGCGCTGTTCTTTCTCGAATTGGCCGCTGTCGAGCCACAGCGTTTGGGGACCAGCTCGTGAAATGGAGAGGGCGCTTAGATACCAACCCTCGCCGCTCCGGAGGTAGAGGATGGCACTTCGGATCGCTTCGGGCCGATCGCATTCGAAGTCCAGTTCGAGGAGCGGAAGCTTTGCCAGATCGAGGGAAATTGGTACATCCCAATACACGCGATCGGTCGCGGACTGATTGAATGGTAGGGTGAATCGCACTCCGTTCGAAGTGTCCCTCGGGGGCGGGCTCCCGTTGCGCGAAAGCCAGTTCCGTGCAAAGAGAGGGTCGACGGCTGAGCAGGTCGCCAGTCGCAGGGCCAGCCAACTTGCAGTGATCCCGACCCAGAATGTGGAGCGTTGCATCGCGGCCATTGCGCGATGACGATAAAGGTGGTATGTTTGGTGTCAAGCACTGCGGCAGGTTGCGCGGAAACGTCGCCGCCTGCATTGGGGAGTTGCCAGGCCGTGGATGTTTACGGCGACGCGATTTATGTACGACGGCTAGATCCAGCCGAGGCAGTGGAGAGCATTTCATTTGGAGAATTCTCTCTGAGACTTCGTTGGCTAAACGGCCTCGTTGGGGACAAATTTCGAACTCGCATGTCACGGGTGATTACCAAAAATGAAAACTTGCCCCGGGACCAGATGTAACTGTAGGGTTTTTGGGATTATTCAGAGGTGGAAAGATCTTGGCATGAAGCTTGCTGACCAGTAAGCAATGATGACGGTTACGGTCCAGAACAGACAAACCCGAAGGAAGAGCGGTGCCCCGGGCCACGGGCAGGGCTTCACGCTGGTGGAGTTGATGGTCGTAGCCGTGATTGTGGCGGTGCTGGCGTCTGTCGCGGTACCGCTCATGGGAGGTGGGCGGAAACGAGCGATGGTCAGCGAGGCGCAAGCGGCGCTCGGAATGGCAAGGTCATGCCTGAGGGCGATGTACGCGGAGACTCGCGATTACAGCCGAACGCCGAACGGGGACACTTTGAGTGCTGGTGATCCTTTGACTTTGATTCCCGGTGTGAGTACAGGGGCGCTGGCGGGGAAGTACTTTGCGGAAAGCGATTATACGATTCAAGAGATTTCAGCGCGAACGTATGTTTTGAAGTGTCAAGGTTCGGCGGGGGACGTTGCCGGCGTCGTGATCACGCTGGATCAGAGTGGGGCAATGTCCGTGACCGGGCTGTGACGAGGATTTCGGGGCGGCCTCCAGCCAGATGACGGGTGGGGGCCGGAGGGTTGGGCCCTCGGGTGAGGGCACAAGGCGGTGGGTTCATCGCCAGGAGAAGTGAAGAGGAAGAAGAACGAACTGGTGGTGTGAGGCCACCAGATGAAAGAAGGAGTAGGACATGAAACCAAGGGCCAAAAAGGGGTTCACCCTAGTAGAACTCATGGTCGTGGCGGTGATCGTCGCGATCCTCGCTGCGGTGGCCATTCCGCTCATGACGGGCAACAAGAGGCGGGCGATGGCGACCGAGGCAGAAGCTGCGTTGGGCAGCGTCCGGACGGCACTGAGGGCTATGTACGCTGAGACCAAGGCGTACAACAAGACCCCGAATGGCGACACGTTGTCGGCGGGCCAGTACTGCTACCAGATTCCCGGTGTGAGTCCGGAGGATCTGCAGGGCAAGTACTTTGTCTCGAACGACTACACGATCGTGAGCATCAGTGCGAACGCCTATCAAATTCGTGCCACGGGGAGCCAGGGCGACGCGGCAGGAATTCAGATCACGCTGGACCAAGATGGGAACTGGAACCGCCAGGGTCTGTAATTAGTTACGAAAGAGGTTCGGGGCGGGTGGCACGCGTGAGCGGGCCGCCCGCTTTTTTTGGACACATACGCCACTTCCATGTCTCGAACAGTGGCACAAGTCATGCTATACTCTTAGGAGGCAAAGCGCTAGATTAAAGGCGCGCGAGGGTTTTGGAATGGCGCTGTTCAAGGAGCGAATTGTTGGGCTGGATGTAAGCGACAGCGGGGTTGCAGCCGCCTGCGTAGTGTCGGAGGGTCGGCATCTGGTGGTCACCCACGCCCATCGCCTTCCTTTGCCCCCGAGTGCTTCCGATGAAGAGATCATCGCAACGATCCGATCCGTTTGGAAGCAGGGCAAGTTTCCCAGTCGCACCGTGGCCTCAGTTTTGAACACAGGCTCCCTTCTTTTGAAGTATTTCAAGTATGACGGGCTGACGGAAGAAGAAATCGCTTCCGCCCTGCGGCTGGAAGTAGAAGAAGCGCTTCAACTGTCCGCGGAGGATATCTGTCTGGACTGGCAATGGACGCGACATAACGGGCAGTCGTCCAGCTCGGAAGGCATCCTGGTGGCGGCTCCTCGTGGCGAAGTGGAGCGGCATGTGGCACTGCTGACGGCGGCGGGCCTCTATGCGGTGGCCGTTGATGCCGGCGCGCTTGCGACCTGTAACCTATGGTACTCCCTGAACCAAGGTGCTGGCGGGGAGGACTGCGTCTTTACCATCACGCTCAGTCGCCGGCAGGCGCACATGGTGTTAGCCACTCGCGAGGGCCGCGCGTATCCGCGCTCAATCGTTTGCGGGGGTGCCTCGTGGGATTGCGCACTGGACTATCTGATTGAGAATGCGCAGAACCAGTTGGACTACGGCGAGACGAAGCTGGACTTCCCTGCGCCCGATCGGGTGTTGCTGGCAGGTGAAATTCCATCTGTCCCAACGTTCGTCGAGGATCTCGCTCAACGTGTGGGAACGGTGGTGGAGATTTGGACCCCGGTCACTACTCCGCAGGTGATCGTCCAGCCCAGGGTTCGTGAACTCAAAGAGACGCCTGAGGAGGCACGGCGATTCACGGCGTGTCTCGGCATGGCGTTGCGAGGAGGCGGGGATGATCGCCTTTAGGATCAATCTCATTCGCGGACGCGTGCCTCCCAGTCGGGTGAGGAGACGAACATTTTGGTTGCTTCTCGGCTATCTGGTCTTGATGGGGACCGTGACGGGGGTGCTCTGTTGGGTGGGAGTTCGGTCCGTCTTGGAACTTCGGCGCGAACAGAGGATTCTGGCCACCCAGGAACATTGGTTCCGATCGAAGTATCTGGAGTTCGGGTCCTTGCAAGAGTTTGCCGAGGATGTCCGGCGAGGACTTGAACAAACTCGGGCGCGATTGCGCGCCATCCAGCAGTTTGAGGAACAGCGGATCGAAGCTGTACCGATTTTGGTGGCCTTGCTCGAAGGGCTTCAACCTGGCATGCGAATGACGTCGTTCTCGCTGGACTTGGGAAAGAGAACCATGGAGTTCGAAGTCGCGGTGCCGCTGTTGGTATATGAACAGCGAGGCCGGTCGGACACCGACATGGTCTCTCGGTGGAACAGCGACCCACTGCTGCGGAGTCGTTTCAAGACGATTGCACTGGTTGGAACGCGGCGCGCGCGAGGCTCGACAGGGTTCGAATACATCCTCAATTTCAGTGGGGTTCTTCGGACAGCTAGAGGGGAATCTGAATCATGATCGTGGATGTCAGTAGCATCCTTCGAACGCGTATGCGACGGTGGGTTTGGATCAGCCTACCGCTCCTGACTCCGCTGGCGCTGACGTCACTCGGCGGGTGGTATTGTTCCAGTGTACGCACCAAAATCGCCTGGCAGCGAAGCTTTTTCGAGTGTATGCCGGAACTTCGGGCGACTTTAGACACAGCCGAACGGGTGGTGACCAGTTCGTTTATGGTGGCGCGAGCGCCGCACGAAGCGCAGGAGCGTTTGAATAAATTGATTCCGGACAAAGCACTGGCGACTGGGTTTACGTTGCAGTCCGTTCGGTTCCAAGAAGGCCGGTCGAGTCAACGATCGCTTTGGGCCACCGTGCAAGGCGAAGGCGATCTGGAAAGTGTGCTAAAGTTTGTGGGTGAACTGGAACGCGTAGAAAACCTGATGGCACTGAGTAAAGCCATGTTATCCGGCGGTCAAGGCGGAGGTCGTCCGCGCTACCAAGCGGAGTTGGTGTTCGAGTATTTGTTCAATCCGAAGTGACGAACGAGGTGGACGATGGCCCGAGCTATGGCGAGTGACATTCAACAGCGCGGCATGGTTCTAGGCATGCTGGGCCTAATCCTGCTGCTGGGCGGTACGGGCTGCCGCGGCGGTGTCAGCAACCCATTCACTGCGGATCTCGCGTTGGCCGAGACGGTCCTGCGCAGCCTTCAGGAGCTGGAGCAGCGGCGAAAGGTCATGGAGACAACCGCAGACATTGGCGCCATTGTGAGCGGGCTGAAGTTCCTCGAACCGCCTCCTGTGGCTCCTTTGGCGCTGCCGGAGACGCCAGCTCCCAGCACAGGTGCGCCCGCCGTGGTCACGGTGATGGAAGAAGTGCTGAGCAATCCGCCCGCTCCAAATCCGGCGACCTCCATCTCGACAGGAGAAGTGAGCTGCCCCCGCCTTCAGGGGATCGTGGCCCATCCGAGGGAGCCGTTGGCGATCGTGGATGGGCAGACCGTCGGCGTCGGGGATTCAGTTCGTGGGTTTAAAGTGGAAAAAATTCTTCAGGATCGCGTGGTGTTGCTTGGGCCGGATGGGGCGAGTCGGGAGGTCACACTGAATGAAGCCATTCCCGCCAGTACGGGGCTATGAACGCCCCGCTTGGACACTGCGGCGGGGCGTGACGCTCATTGAAGTTCTTTGGGCGTGTTTGTTGCTCATGGTGCTTGCGATCGCTGCCGGATCGTTCATCAGCCTGTCCAGCGGAACGTTGGCCGTGAGCCGAAACGAGCGAGTGGCGCTGGAGCTCTGCAATAGCCGACTGGAGGAACTGCGGTCGGCGGGGTTCGACGCAATCAAACCACCGTCGGAAAACTATAATGTCTACTACTTGGTGCGAAGTGGCGACACCTGGGTTCGCTCGTTGACCGATCCAGGGGAGGTAGTTCAACTGGGAGGGTGGACATATCCCATCAGCACGCGGGTTCAGTACGTGGATCTGGGCGGGGAGGGCGATTCCTATGACGCTGTACTGGCCACGGTAGAGGTTCGCTACAGGCGAAACGAGCCCAATCGAGTGAGTTTGTGGGCCTATTTCACGCCATGAACGCGAAGGCTCATTCTTGCGGCTTTACGATGGTCGAACTGCTGGCGGCCGCCGTGGCCAGCGCGGTCCTCGCGTTGGCCTTGGGATCGATTTTGTACTTCAGTTATGCGGCTCTTCGCCGGAATAATGAACAGTTAGCGACGCAACGCGACCTTGCGTACGCCATGGATGTGATCCAACGTGAAGTCCGCTTATGCTCGCCCTCTGACGTTCAGGTCGACGCCACCGGCTTCACGCTGGCGACGAACTTTCTGTACTCTGTTCGGCGGAGGGTGTATGACAGCCGGACGGGAGACCTGGTCTACGACCCCAATGTCTCAATAGGAGGCGACGAACAGATTTTGATCAACGATCGTCTGGTAGGATTTTCTTCGGTCTTGAGCGGGAGTCGGCTCATCGTGGTACTATCCGTTCAGGCTTCACCGGGACTGGTCATCACATGGTCGAATTCCGTCGCATTGCGGAACTAGTGGAGGTGGATCATGAAAGCGCCTGTTCAGCGGATTCGGCGGTTGCAACGAGGAGCGGTGTTGCCACTGGTGGCTGGCTTGCTGGTAGTTATGGTGATCCTCGGCAGCGGTCTCATCGCGGGAGCGGGTACGTCACGAGTGGAGGCGGTGCGACGTAAGCAATCGGGGCAGTGTTTCTGGATGGCAGAGTCCGCCCTTGCCATCGCCCGCTGGCATTTGCGTGACGAATCATATCGCCAAGTCCCAGTACCGGTCCAATTGACCAGCGGGTACTACCGCGGATGGGCGACGGTGACCGTTTCGGGACGCGTTTACACCATTACCGCTGTGGGCTCCGACACGGTCAGTCGCCTTAGTCGCAAGGTCCAGCAGCGGTTCGAAGTACGGGAGCTAGACTATTGGGATGACTTTGCCTTATTTGTGGGAGCCAACGGGGCGGACTTGGCCCAAAGTATTACGATTGCCGGCGATGTATTTTCGGCCGGGGACATTCGGATGTCCCAGGCCGCTGCCATCCTGGAGAGTCTGTATTGCCTCGGAGATTTGAGCATGAGTCAGAGTGCGGTGATTTACGACGAGGCGTATGTCGGCGGAAGCATCAAGTTAAGTCAATCTTCAGTAATTTATGGAGGTGCCTACCCGTTCGATAGCCCAGCTAATCCATACTACATCGTGCAGCCAACCGTGCCTGCCATCGACTGGGCTTGGTACCAAAGTTTGTTGGCCTTGGCGGCTGTGCAGGATTCTGGACTTGATTTCAACAACGACATCAACCTTGCGGGACAGGTGAAGTTCGTACGAGGGAGCGCGTCACTGAAGTCGTACAAACGAATCTACAGTAATCCGCCAGGTGGGGTGTTAGTCGTTCGAGATACGCTGCAGATTCAACAGAATTCGCGCATCGAGAGCGATGTGTCGGTGATCTGCGGTGATATGTTCTGGATGGGGCAGAACACTCGGGTGGCGAGCAACTGTCTGATCTATGCGGGCACTACGATCGATATGAAACAGTCGGGCATTGTAGTGGACCGGTGTTCGTTGATCACGCCCGGAACGATTGACATGAAGCAGGCGGCCCAGGCTTCCGGGTTTATTTACGCGGGGACGTTGCTGACATTATCGCAGAGCACGGCCATTCGAGGATTGGCGTTCAGTGGCCAGCGTGCGGACCTCTCGCAAGGGGTGGCCATTTACTACGACCCTGCTTGTTTGCCCTCTGGCCTGCCACCCGGATTTTCGCCGACGAATGCGGTTATAGTGACGCCGTACCAGTGGCGAGAGCTATGACGGAGGCTAACTGTCATGAGCACGGCACGTACAAGCGCAAGTCCCTGCCGAGTCGGTGGGTTTGGGGGTGTTGCCCTGAAAGGAATGCAAGCGGTGCGGCCTGCAAACCGGTCGCGTACCAAGTCGCGTGCGCGACAGCGCGGCGCGGTCCTGGCGTTGGTGATGGGGATCCTAGTGATCGTGGCCGTGGTGGGCACCGGGCTTCTTTCCACCAGTGGAGCGAGCCGCATCGAGGCGGTTCGTCGTCACCAAAGTTTGCAGTGCTTTTGGATGGCCGAATCCGGATTGGCATTGGGGCGGGCCAAGTTGTTGAACGATGCTGAGTATCGCAACTCTCCCGCGCCCATCGCCATCACCAATGACCTCTACGCAGCTGATGTCACCGTGGTTCGGAGCGGAAACGTGTATCAGGTGACGTCGGTCGGCACCAGTTTCGTCGCTCGCTTTGGCCGGCGAGTCTCTCAAGAATTTGTGCTCGAGACGCTGGATTACTGGGATGACTTTGCTTTGATGGCGGGACCTGGCGGCATCCAAATGTCCCAAAGCGTTTCGATCTACGGTGACGTCTACAGTCAAGGGGATTTAACGATGTCTCAGTCAGCTGCGATCTTCGAGACTCTTTACTGTGAAGGTGACGTCACGCTTTCTCAAAGTGCGGCCATCTACGACCAGGCATTTGTGGGAGGCACCCTGTCGTTGAGAAACTCCAGCGTCTACGGAGGATCGTATCCCTTTAGCAGTCCGGCAAATCCCTACTACCTAAATCCCCCCCGGGTTCCCGAAATTGACTGGGCCTACTACGAAAGCCTGTTGGCGCAGTCTTCCCTGAGTGAGTACCAGGGATTGCTGGCTCAAGCGGCGTCGAGTGGTTTAAGCTCGTGGCCTCCTTCCACGAACGTAATCGACCTGACAGGGCAGACCGTGCTCATAAGGGGGAACAAAAGCGTGAGCGGGAAGAAAATCATCAGCAATCCACCGGGCGGGAAGCTGATTGTGAGCGGGTCGCTTTCGCTTTCCACTGTCGAGATCGGTCAAGGTTTGGCGATCATTTCCGGTGGAGGTCTGTCGGTCTCGCAATCGAGTGTGATCACCGGGCAAGTCACGTTGGCTTCTGTGGGGAACGTGTCGTTGCTGCAGTCGTGCAGGGGTGGAAACGACGTGATTGCGATCGCGAGCGGCAACCTGTACTTGTCACAAAGCTGTCAAATGGGAACCGGGTTTATCGGCATCGCCGGGGGCAACCTAGATTTGGGGCAGAGTTGCCAAGTTGCCTCGAACGCGACTTTGGTGTGCGGGAATTTGTTTTCCTTGGGTCAAAGTGCCCGGATCGGTGCGAACTCGGTTGCATATGGGGGACGGAAGATCGAAATGAAGCAGTCGGGTGCAGTGGCAGAGCGCAGTGCGCTGATCACGCCGGGGAATATCGAGCTGCGCCAGTCCGTCACCGCTCAGGGTATGGTTTATGCGGGGACCAATCTTTACATGTCGCAAAGCGCGCAAGTCCAGGGGCTCGCGTACGCTGGGAACCTGGCGGAGCTTTCGCAGAGCGTGACGATATCGTACGATCGCCTTCGGATGCCGAATCCAGTTCCGCCCGGCATCAACACCAACGCGGCGGTACGTGTTCGGCCGCAGAAGTGGAAGGAACATTGACGTGAACTGCTCAATGAAATGTGCAAGGGTATTGGGGATCCTAGGGGGAGGAATGTTGGGATGGTGGGTTCTGAGTAGTTGTGAGACCGTAGAGTCGCTCGACCGAACGTTGCAGATCGAACCCGCCTCGACCAACTTGACCGCGGCGGGCGAGACGGTGGTATTTCGGGTGGTGATCAATGTTCAATCGAACATGGTCATCGGCGGTTCATCCACCAACGTAGCTGGACCGAGTGGTGCTCCCGTGATCTTTCCTTTGGAATGGTCCGTCAGCGATCCATCGCTTGGGCGTATCCGTGCGAGCGGAGGGCTTAGTGCAGTTTATGAGCGGAACGGCAGAGCGATGGGGAACAACTACATCCACGTGACCGACCGCGGACGGCGCTACGAGGGTGTCGCCGTGGTTGTTCAATCGCCGGTGCCTTGAGACCGAGTCGATGGGGCACGGGTGAGGCTTACGCAAAACTACTGGTCAAGGCATAACGAATTTCGCGCAACCCACTGGGGCATGTGCACCGCATCGTCACGGTGGAGGCGCCACATTTGCGATGGAGTTCCCCCGTGAGAACGAGCTGAAACCGCGCGGCCAATCAACGACGGATCCGCTCGACAGCGGTCACACGTCCATCGCGAAATGAAACGCGCGCAACGACACCCTCGCGCCAAGCGGTTCGGTAACTCCAGAAAAGGTCTGGATACCATCGCCCGGGTCCCCGTGGACATGGCCAGTACACCGGCCAGGGCTCCACGTAGGTTTCGGGCACTGGTTCCGTATACACCCACACAGTGGTTTCGCCTTCGGGTGTTTTTTGGATCACGACACGGTCGGGTGTGCCGAGAGCGATCCGGACCATGTCTTCGGTGAAGCCGATCTCAACCTCGCCCCGCCGAATTTTGTCTTGAACTTCGGGTGGAAATGTCGCAAAGAGCGCGGCGTGTCGTTGGATCCGATGCTCAACGGTCACACTGGCACACGCGCCGCCGAACACTGCGACTACAACGGCCAGCGTGAGCCGAATCCGCCCACTTAACATGTTCGGACTACGGAACATTGAGCTTTTGGCCCACCCGCAATTTAGCCGGATTGGCGTCCGGATTTGCCTTTTGAAGGGCATCCACGGAGACATTCAGCTTTTTCGCGATCTTGGCGAAGTTATCCCCGGACTCCACGGTATAGGTCTTTCCCGAACCGCTCGGGCCGGTCACGCCGGATGAGGCAGTTTCCGACGGCGCGACGGAGGGCGGTGGCAACGAGGCGTTGCTTCGTGGAGCAGTTAGGTGAGAACCTAGAGTGGCTAATCGAGTCGCAAATGCGTTCAACCGCTGGTCGAGAATGCCGATTTGCTGAGCGACTTCCTGAAACGCGCGGTTGGCCTGGGATGCCAGGCGTTGAGCCGTTTGCTCCGCATTGGCGGTGGCGGTTTTCTGAGTTTCTAGCTCGGCTCGAATTTGCTCCAGGGCCGTGCGGGTTTGCTTTTCCATAATCAGGGCCACGGCGGCTAACACGAGTGCTACGGCGCCGGCCCCAATGGCCACGACGGTACCGACCGAAGGGTTGCGGGACTGATTTCCCAATTCCATGTTCACGTTCATTCCAAAGTTCCTTTCTTCCACAATGCTGGTGGAACAGCGGGGTCAGTGTACTGCAAACCGGAATCTCGCTTCAAGCGCCGGTGGGCGTCTGCGAAAACCTCCCGCTGTCCAAGTGTATGGTTACGCCTGTATAGAGCAAAAAATCCGAAATAGCTTCAGTTTCTGGGAACACTTGGACTTTTGGCACCTGGCTTGGGGCGAGCCAAGCCTAGAGGACCTATTCACGTGCTGCAGTCTGGGACTCTGCCGCCGGAGCGGCGTACTCGCGCCGGGAGATTCGGGGCACGAGTTTTTTAACGACCGCGCGGCGGTGCTACAGCAAGGTAACAAAACCCCCACGCCGTTCGGTGCATTGCGAAGGCCATCGCCGGCACCCGGCCACCCACCCGTACGGTCCGTCGCGCCAGTTGCGCGGATCGTGATCGGCAAGGGATAGAGTGGGGAAGTTTCTACCAGGCTTGTCCTTGAACACCCCCATGCTGGTGAACGTTTCAAGCGGTCGCGGCAAGGGTCAAACATTTTCGGCCCTCGACATCTCATGAAAAGCCGAGGCGTCGTAAGTATGGGGCTCGCATGAGTTCGCATCTCCCCATACCCTGGTCCTTGTCCTGTGAAGCGACGTCTAAGCTTGACTGCCACCCAGAGTGACTTCGAAGATGCGCTGTTCGGTTGGCAAAGTCTTCAACGCGGCGGGCCGAATCAGGGATCTGGTCGGAGATTGTGTGCCTTGGGTCATGCAGCACAAGAGTCGCAACTCACACCACGACCGGCTCGTGTAGCTCCCCTTCGCCCTGTGTCGGCGCATACGGAGCTCAAAAGGAAGCGACGGAACACGTGCCAGAATTGAACCTTCGGGGACAGCTTGCACCCTGCACCGTTCGGTACCCACTAGCGGCAGAGCCTTGGCGCAGTGGCGCCCTCGTCCGGTTGCCCTAAAGATCAAAACCATGGCGAACGATGGCTAGCGACTCAGAAAAGAGTTGAGTATCCCCTGGGCTGGAAACTCATGGGAACTTAGGCCTGGGCGCTAGGCTTGTCCTCTGGGCAAGGCTTGGCTAGTTTGATGCACGGAGCAAATCGTTATGAGGAAGGTGCTGTATTGTTTGGGAGTGTGCGCCGCGATCGGGCTAGGTGGCATAGGATGCGCCGCGCTTCGTTTGAATTCGGGCGGGTTCGAGCGATGGTTGACGCCGGAGATTTACAGCGTTCGGTACGAGCCTGAGAACCAGTGCGCCACCGTCGTCACGCGCACGGGAGAAGTCTGGGAGTATCAGCCCGTCGCGCCAGAGCAGATGGACGAATGGCGCCGAGCGCCGGATCGGGACGAGTTTTACCGTACCCGGGTGAAGGGGCAAATTTCCGGGCGCAAGATCGAGTTTTAGCCCCCAAAGGTTCCGGCGGGAATCAGAAGGGCGGCGAGCCGGGGGAGCCGGGGGAGTTTCCCGCCCTTGCCTCGTCGGTTGGAAGGAGGCGTTGGGCGTGGAGTTCTGCCTCTGATGCGCGAATTCCCGCTCGCCGAGCAATGTATCGGAGCAGGGCACCGTGGACTTCGTCCAGGAGGGCATTCCGTTCCTCTGTACTCAATCCGGTGATCGGAATGGAGCCCGCCGCCAACCGATCATGTCCTCCTGCAGAGCCACGTGAGCCGACAGCGGCTCGAACCCAGGCCGCGCAACCCGCGTTGCGACGGTTGCTTCGGACTGAGATCCAAAGTGTGTCGGGGCCAAAAGTGGTGCAAAATGCATGGGTAATGTTTTCCAGCCGTACTAGACGGTCGGCCACTTCGGCCGCGATCTCAGGGTTGGGGGCCTGTGGCAAGTGAGTCCAAGCTACGCGGCCGAGCCACCGCGCCGACGCCGTGGCTTGTTGAAGCAACGAAAAGTAACTTAATGGAAGCGGAGCGTGTTTGATGCGCCCCAGAATCCGCAAACTTGCGCGCGGAAGGAGATCGAGGTATGCGGTGCGGTCGAAGGCCGTCCCACCCCGCGTGAAATCCATGGTTTCGGTTTCGATCGCGTACACCATGCAGGAGGCGAGCCAGGCGGGCACAGGAACTCCGGCGGCTGCCA
>CAACVY010000048.1 GCA_900661335.1 uncultured bacterium
TTGCTACCGCGCTACGGCGGGCGGCACCAGCCCTGCCTCATCGCGCGTGTGCGCCCGTATGCGTTGGCGGCCCCACAAATCCTGCTGAGAGCTCCGCACGGCTTGTGGGCCCCGAACGAACATGGTCGCACAATCATCCAGACTGGCTCGTCCAAGGCGCCCATCACTCACTCGGGCCCGCTCAACTCGAATTCCACGACGCGACATTCGATGGGGCCGTTGAACACCGTCCACTTGCGCGCCAGCTTCAGCCCGAAGCGTCGTGAAAGAGCGAGGTGGCCGGTGATGATGACCCCGCGCCCCCCTTGGCCGTGCCGACGCAAGAACTGCCCAATCCGATGGTACAGCTCTTCGAGCTCCTCCGCCGACGGCCGCGTTCGATGCCCGTACTCGGGGTTCAACACGATCCAAGGCCGAGGCCCTGGCACCGGAGTTGCATCTAGTTCGGCGACCTCGAAACGAATCGCGTTCTCGACCCCCGCCCGCCGAGCATTGCGCCGTGCGATCTCCACCGCTTCCCGGGACCAGTCCGCCGCGACGATGGGAATGCGGATGGGACGAACCTCCCGCCGCGCCGCCTCGCGCAGTTGCTCCCACTCCTCCCGCGGAAATCCGCGCAAACTCGTAAAGGCAAAACGGCTCCGCTGCAACCCGGGCGCCCGCCGCGATGCGATCCCAGCTCCTTCGATCGCGATCGTACCGCTCCCACACATTGGGTTCACCAACGGCGTTCGGCCCGTCCATCCCGAAGCCAACAGCAAGCCTGCCGCCAGCGATTCCCGCAAGGGTGCCTCCACGGACTCCTGCCGATAGCCCCGAAAAGACAACGGCACGCCGGTGGTGTCAAGGTACAATCGGAACCGCCCAGCCGAACGCAACAGAAACACGCAGGCGCCTTTCGGCGTGGACCCCGAGTCGGGCCGCCGCCCGAGCCTAACTCGCATCCGGTCCACGATCGCATCCTTGCACTTCAGCGCCATCCATGCCGTGGAAACTCCCTCCTCATCGGCCTGGTTGGCCGCGCGGACGTTGAGAGGTTGGTCCAGCCGCAAGACCTCTTCCCACGGCAAGCCCGCGACGCCGCGGTAGAGGTCCTCCGCCGAACGGGCCGGAAACTCCTTCCACAGCCACAACACTCGGTGAGCCGTACGCAGCCACAAGTTGAGTCGCATGCAGTCGCGCAACGTGCCGCAGACTTCGACGACCGTGGGCGCCTCTCCTGCTGGGGCAAATCCTAACCCTTCCAATTCGCTCCGAAGGACCCCTTCGAGCCCCCGCGCGCACGTCACCGCCACGGAGGCTGGGTGGCTCCAAATCCCACTCGCAGAGTCCCGCCTGTCCCGAGTGGTTTCGCTAAATTTCACGACTTGAGCTCTTTCGCACTGCTTGACCCTAGGGTCGGTTATTCCTTATCGTGCCCATGATGACCGGACGCACTTGGTTCATTGGCATACTCATGGGAGCGTCCGCAGCTCTCGTAGCCGCGGCGGACCCACCCTACCACGAAACACAAGCGCGCGAAAGTTGGTGGTCGGCGTTCTGGATCCGCCCGGCCACCACATCGGCCGCCTTGCAACTGGCCCACGCGCGGCACCTGCGCGACACGAGCCGGCCGCGTGCCGCCGCACGCGCCTACCGAGCCTTGGCATCCACATGGCCCGCCTCGCCCGAGGCCCCCATCGCCCTCTACGAACGCGCCCGGCTTCTCGAAGAACGTGGGCAATTGGAAGACGCGTTCGAACAGTACCAGCAGTTGCTCCAACGCTACGGTACGCGTTGCGACGTAACCGACGTGCTCGCGCGACAGAGGGCAATCGCCGACCGAGTGGCTCAACGGCGGTCCATGCGATGGTTGTTCGGCGGCTTTGCCACGCCCGAGCGCGCCTTGCCACTCTACCAACAGCTGTGGTCCAACGCCCCGAACTCTGAGGCCGCCGCCTCCGTCGCGCTCACGATCGGCAGAATCCAAGAGGAAAATCGTGAATGGGATGACGCCATCGCCGCGTACGCCCGCGTGGTCACGTTGTACCCCGCCCGCCCCGAAGCTGAAGAGGCCTCCGCCCGCCGGGTGCTGTGCCTATGGCGAATTGTCCAAAAATACCCCAACCATACGGGCGCCCTCGACGAGGTCTCCAGCTCCGCTGCGGCTTTTCTGACCCGTTACCCCGAGTCTCGTTGGGCCTCGGAGATCCGCACCATCCGCGACCAGGCCGACCGGCGCCGCGCGGAAATCGCTTACGAATCCGCGCGCTTCTACGAACGGCGACGCGATCCTCCATCGGTCGTCCGCACCGCCTATGAACGATTTCTCGAGCAATTTCCCAACTCGCCGTGGAGCGACGCCGCTCGGCAGCGACTCCGCGAGTTGGACGCAAGCCCAGGAGCTAAGCAATGATCATTCGTGCTTCGTTCAAGCACTGTGGTTGGCTTCGTGCCCTAGCCCCCCTCGTGGCCCTCGCCCTCGTCGGCCTCGCAACTGGTTGCGTAGGGTACCGACTGGGCTCCGCCCTGCCGGGTAATATTCGCCGCATCCACGTCCCCATGTTCGAAAACCGGAGCCAAGAGCCCTTAATCGAAGCCGACCTGACCCGCGAGGTCATCAATGCACTTCAGCGCGATGCCACCTTCCAAGTCGTGCGGCCAGACCAACCGGCGGATGGCACTTTGAAAGTGGTAATCCAGCAGTTCGTCCTCGCCCCCGTGGGCTATCAATCCGGCTCGCACGGCCGCGCCGATACCTACCGGCTCACCATCGTCGCGTCCTTCACGCTGACGGACCCCTCAGGGAAAATCGTGGCGCAACACCCGCGCGTCCACGGCGATACCATTGCGCCGCTAGTGGGAGACTTGACCTCGAGCAAATTGGCCGCGCTACCCGCGGCAGCCCAAGAACTCGCGCGCGATATCGTGGACAAACTTACGGAGACGTGGTAACGGCCGCACTACGTCGGCCAGTCCCACTGCTTACGCAGTCGCGGCCGCGCTAGGCGATGCACCGGACGCTTGTTCTGGCGTCAGCGTGCTCGCCGGAGCCGCTCCGGACGCAGGCGCGGATGCCGGAGCCGGTTGGGCCAACAATACGGTCATGCGGCGCTGCAACCGTGACTTCGACCGCGACCCGGTGTTCTTTTTGATCACACCCTTTTTCACGGCCTTGTCTATCCGGGAACAATAACGTCGAAAAAGCTGTTCCGCCTCCTGCCGCTGACCGGCCATAGCCGCGGCCAACACCTTCTTGCGAAGGTGCTTGAGCTCCGTCCGAACCATCTTGTTGCGCCGGCGACGCTTCTCAGCCTGCCGCATCCGCTTGGCTGCGCTCTTGATGTTTGGCATACACTCTCCGTCCGTCTCGCGAAATGGCCCCTACGGAACCCGCAGGGACCTCACTTTCGTGCCGAGGCGAACACGATAGCGAAATCATGCGACAAGTCAACCGAAATTCACGCCGCCGCTTGCGCCGACCGCGCCTGGCCCTCGCCGGCCGCCAGGTTCGAAACCTCATTTCGCTCGCGCTGTGGCCGCTGGTTATCATCACTACGGTTGTCTCAGTGGAATGGATCTGGGACGTACACAACGCAGGTCGGCCAGATCGAAACGTCCAATGGTGGTGTGGCGGATTTATGGTATGGACCCTTCTGTACTTGATCGCCCCAGCTCCGACGCGAGCGTACGTCCTCGGTCATGAACTTAGCCATGTGCTTTGGACTTGGCTGCTCGGAGGCCATGCGCGCCGTCTTCGAGTGCACAACACCGGCGGCTCCGTAGAAGTTTCTATCCAAAGCCCCTGGATCACGCTCGCACCCTACCTTTTACCCTTTTACCCCATCGTAGTGTTGCTCCTCTTTGCAGCGGTCGAAGCGTTCACCAACACTGCCCCCTACCGACCCCTATGGTATGGCGTGCTCGGTGCAAGCTGGGCCTTTCACGTCACGTTCACGTTGTCCATGATGCGCCGAGGACAACCCGATCTGGAAGAAGTGGGCTGGTGGTTCTCCATTGCGGTGATCCTCGGAGTGAATCTGCTACTGTTCGACTGGATCCTTGGATGGGTCGCAGGCGCTTCATTCCAGGCCTGGTGGCTCCTCTGGTGGAACCATGTCCACAACTTGATGACTGCCGTGTCGAGCTGGATCCGACGTGTCACCCAAATGCTTTGAAACGCTTGCCCGATGTCCATACATCCGCAAGTGCCCACGTACGTACCTTGGGATCGCAGGAACCTTGCGATTCGTCGCTTTGAGTGTCGCGACCACGCATCGTTTTTCCCTGACATCCAGCGACGTCCTTCTTTCTAGACATTTTCTTCCACAACGAATACACTCGGCGACGAATAGGAAGAGGACACATCGATGACTAACGTCGTGCTGGACGACCGGTTTTGGCAACGAAAACTCGACGCTTACCTTCACGACCCTCCCGAAAAGGCCTTGGATCTGGAATGGCATAAGCAACGTGCGGAGGCTCACGCCGCCGGGCAAGTCCCAGAAGATACGGAGTTTTACCGACCCTGTGACCATACCGCCGCAGCAGCCGATCGCCTGCCATGGCCTCGCCCGGATTATCTTAGGTCGGACTTCGACGGAGAACGGAATTTCTTCAAGCATCCGCTTGGCAAGGCATGCTTTAAGATCCCCCCATTTTCCCATGCGGATATTGCTCATGAACAAGCCTGGAGAACACGGCCTAACCTGGCTCACGGGGATGCACGTGCCCAATTTTTTGCTTTTTGGCGCCTCTGGCGTTGGTGGAGCGCGGATAGCCAAGCCTCTCGTCTTGCCTTCTTACCAGCCGATACCCGCCTGCCGGACCACACGATCTGGGTCCACAACTCCATCGTCTCAGCGTTCCAGGCATGTGTGCGCAATGGTCAGTTCCGCCCGGCGTTCCTCCTAATGCAAATCGGGCCGGTACAGGACTATATTGCCCAGGCGCGCCGTACGCTGGATCTGTGGAGTGGAAGTTACTTGCTCAGTTACCTTGTCGGTACGGGCCTCACGTACATCGCCCTGCATTACGGTCCTGATAACGTCATCTTCCCAAATCTGTGTGGTCAACCTATCTTCGATCTACTTCTCAAAGACGAAATTTGGACTCAAGCAAAGGTCCAACCCCCTGAGAGCGGCTCAGATAAAACCCTATGGGACCAATTTGACTACGACACGCCTTATGGACGGCAGCGTCTACTCATCCCAAGCCTACCTAACCGCTTTTTGGCGATTCTACCCGCAGAGGACTGCGAGAATGTCGCAAAGAAGGTTGAAAAAACCATACGTTCCACATATCAGGCCATTGCAAACAAAACCTGGGAGTGGGCGACCCAAAACCTCGCCAGTGCTAAATGTTGGAGCGACACAAGGAAGGCCCGGTTCGACCATCAAGTCGCGCAGTTCCTACAAATCGCTTGGAAGGTCCTTCCCTGGCCGTCTAAGCCAGACGAAGCACGTGCGCTCGCTAAAGTCCTACCTAAATCCGGAGAGTTCGACCAAACCGAACATCTGGACACCATCCTGGAGTTCGCCCGCCGACAACCAAGGGACCACCGCGATTTCCGTAATTTTGAATGCGAGCGGTACCCTGAAGGCACGCGAGATGCTCGTGGACACGACATAAGCGGGTGGAAGGATCCCTCCAAACTTCGTCCCGATGCGCCTCTCGATAACCCCGGCGTGGCCTGGTCCGTTTTACATGCTTTAACCAACTGGCAACTCGACGCTGTGCGACAGACCCGCGTATGGCAGGCCTGGAGCGACGGCGGATGGTCCGTCGGCCGAGAGTGCAACAAAGATAGCCTCAACGGGAAAGAAGAGGCGATTTTGGATCTCCGTGGTCCTCGTTTCAGTGAATCCGACGTCGCGCAACTGAACAATGGTGCGCACATACCGAACTTGTTCAAACACGGCGAAATCTTGGGCGCCTCTACACTGATCAAGCGTTTATGGCCGACGGCATGGCTCCAACCCCACCATGGATTCAAGTCCGAAGACTGGCGCATGCCCGACACCCGACACATCGCTGATGGCCAGCCCTTCGCCCGCGCCGAGGACGACTTGGAGTTTGACGCGGACGCCGATGAACCCGCAGATCGCGAGGCCAACAAATACTTCGCCGTGATCGCTCTGGACGGGGATGAAATGGGCAAGTGGGTCTCCGGCACGCACCCAAATATGCCGACCTTAGCAGATCAGCTATCTCCGGAAGCCCTGAACTACTTCCGTGAAAATAAATTAGAAGATCTTCTGTCGAGGAAACGCCCTCTTAATCCATCATTCCACCTGCAGTTCTCGGAAATGCTCGCGAACTTCGGTAACTACTGCGCTCGCCGAATCGTCGAGGCGTTCGACGGCCGGCTGGTTTACGCGGGCGGCGACGACGTCTTGGCGCTTTTGCCGGCTCACCAAGCCATTCCGTGCGCCCAGGCGCTACGAGCTGCGTTTCGAGGATTCAAAGACAAGCTGAACCAGCTACGTGGCGCATGGCGGTCGCACAACGGACAGTGGCAAAAGGAGAGTGTTCGACTATTCGAGGTCGAGCAGGACGGGTTCGTCAAGCTGCATAGTGATGCGCCTTGCGCCAAAGGCGAGCCGAAAGAGTTTTGCGTCATGGTCCCGGGCCCGGCGACCGATTGTTCGGTCGGGATCGCGATCGCGCATTTCAAACATCCTTTGCAAGACGTGGTTCGGGAGGCGCAACAAGCCCAAAAACGTGCTAAAAAGAAACTAAACCGTGGCGCAGTCGCGGTAACCCTGCTCAAACGTTCTGGTGAAACGATCCAGTGGGGATGTAAGTGGGACGATGGGGGATTGGACGCCTATACGGCCATGGTAGAGGCCCTACGCGATGACGTTGTGAGCGCCAAGTTCCCCCATCGAATCATCGAACTAGTTGAAAAATACGACACGAGAGAAGAGGGACATGAGGTTGCGATCCGCTCTCACGACAAAGAATTCTTGAAGGTCGTCGACGATATCCTCGCCGCTGATATTTCCGTCGCGGCCGACCGGCAACGAGGGAAAAACTATAGCGCGTCCGAGATGGAACGTCTTCGAATTCCACTTGAAAAGTATCTGAAGAAGACCCCAGGGGACCAAAAAGTCCGTTCGCTCATCGGACTCTGTGAGACCGTTGCGTTTATTGCGCGGAACGTTCCTAAGAAACCGCTCACAAACGCCGAAAGGCAGGTACAATCATGAACACGTCCAGCAAACTTCACCAAATCCTGTTGCAACCGACGGACGTACTTTTTTTCCGTGACGGTCGACCGATGGAAGGCGCTTCCCCCGGCTACACCTCGGCTTGGCCGCTGCCGGACGTTGTCAATCATGCATTCCATGCCGCACTGCACCGCGCAGGTTTCACAAACGTTCACCGGCACCGCCGAGGACGAAGCGGCCGCTACTGCGACGACTCCAATAGCCGCACCCAAGTATTTGGCTGCCTGCTTACGGCGGGTCCATTCCCGGTTCGAGTTGAGGAGTCCAACAAAGAAAATCCTTCCAAGTCCCAGTGGTATTTCCCTCGTCCTCTGGACACACAGGCCCTGGAAACCGTCGCGGTGACTCACCAACCCATGGCCGATGAATGGCGTCGTTACAGTTCACTGCCTTCCCCGTTGGAGTATGCGGTAGTCCATACTCGGGTGCCACAAGGCAAGGACACAAAGCCAGAACCGTGGATCTCGTGCCGCGCGTACGAGAACTACCTCACGAACGATTCCGGAGCCCTGGAAAAGTTGGATCTCCTTTCCGACGGGGCCTTGGCGGATCTAGAATCGCGTGTCGGCATTGGGATAGATCCATTGACCGGCACAACCGGACGAGGTACAGCCGAAGGCAAAATTTACTCCGCTTTTTATCTACGAGTGCGCGACGATTTCCGCCTAGGAGTGTTCGCCGAAGCGGAGGACAAACAGGGGGGGGATTTGATCCGCGCTTTGCTCAACGACACTCCTCAAACCATCCTCGTCGGTGGCCAGCAGAGAACTTGCACCGCGCAACGGAGGGATGCTCCCCAGCCGCTGCCGCTTCCGCGGGGGCTCAGTCAACCTGGCCAATTCTCTCGACTCTCCAATGGAACCTATGCGGTAAAATGGATCCTGTTAACGCCGGCCATCTGGCCACGAATCCAGGAAAACCCCAACGGCATCCGTGCACATCCCGGCGGATGGCTCCCCAACTGGGTCTGCCCGGAGGACGGCAAGGTCTTGCTTAAGGCAGGAGATACCAGCCGTCAAGAAGGGGAGCCGCGTTTGGATTGGCGAGAGCGCGTAAGGAAACTTCCGAACATCTCAGCGCGGTTAGTGGCCGCTCTCATTCCAAAGCCGATCGTGGTCACTGGGTGGGCGTTGCCGGATGCCGACAGCCCCGAAGGCGGCGCCAAATCCACGCACCTGGCCGTCCCCGCGGGCGCGGTGTACTACTTTGAGGCAGACTCGGAAACCGATGCCCAAAACCTCGCTGCCGTCCTCAACTGGCATGGCACAACAAACGGGAGCCGAATCGAAAACCGCCGCAGCACGCTGTTAGGAGAAAAGGGATATGGGCTGGGCGTATGTGGCACGTGGAAATTTTATCGGGCTGAAGAGTCCGAAGTGAACCCCCAAAGGAAGGAGAATGCTCAATGAGTACACAACGGCGAATCCTACTAATTTTCACCCGCACCCCGCTCCACGTCGGAGCCGGCGCCAGTGTCGGGGCCATCGACCTACCCATCGTCCGCGAACGCCATACCGGGTTTCCGGTGATACCGGCCTCAAGCCTGAAAGGGACGTTGGCAGATGAGTGGAATGAACGTTCGAATGGCAGCATTCAACGATCGGCCGAAGGCAAGTGGCTCTTCGGCGAGACCGACGCCAATAACGCCGCCGCCGGCGCCCTGCAGTTCACCGAAGCGCGCCTTCTGGCTTTTCCCGTCCGCTCCGCCAAAGGCTCATTCGCGTGGATCACGTGCCCGCTGATTCTCCGCCGCGCTTCCCGCGACGGCATCCTGGCCGATTTGTCCCTTCCGTCGGATCTGTCCGATGCCTACGCCCGCTTTGCCCAGAGCGGCCCCCTCGCCCTCCACGGCAACATCGTCCTCGAAGAATACACCTTCACGTATGCCGGTGACCTGCCCGACAAGTTTGGCGAGACCTTGGCTGACCTCCACGACGACCCGGTCTGGAAAGAAGTCAAAAACCGCCTAGTCATCCTCAGCGACGGCATGATGAGTTTCTTCGCCCAAAATGCTTGTGAGATCGCTCAGCATGTTCGAATCGACGACGAGACAGGCACAGCAGCTGGCGGTGCCTTGTTCAATCAAGAAAATGTCCCTAGCGAGACGATGTTTTACTCCATCGTTTACGCCTTTCCCGGGCGCGTGCCATCCCACCGTGGCAAGAAGCCAGAAGAGGCCATCGAAGCCCTAAAAGAGAAGGTAGATGGCAAGGCGTTTCAATTCGGTGCTGATGCATCGACTGGCCTCGGCTGGTGTACGGTGAAACTTTTAAATTCAACAAAACTGGACCAGGACCAGCAGAAAGGAGGCTGATCTATGCAAAACCTCGAACAAATCCGAGCTGCCACCGCGCTTAAACCGGCCCAAAACCTGAGCCGTTCAGCTGTCAACAGGCTGCCAGCGATGATTCTTTCCAACGGGCTATTAGCGACGGCGGCGTTCTGTAACGCCGAGGGAGGTGGTGAAAACCGGGCGGCTATGAAAATGGCACTCGTCGAGACAGTCAAACACCTTGTCCAGCGTGGATACTTGTCACGAACGTGCTTGAGCATCGAAAACTTGAGCATCGAAAAAATGATCGAAGAGCTTGGTCAGCGGGATTCCCAGGAACTTCAGTGTGCAACCGCAGAGGCTCTGGCATTCATCGCGTACCTCAAACGGTTCGCAGGTAAGGAGTAATTCTGAGGACCTGGCTATGCCTATTCTCTTACCAAAGGATACTCAGGAAATTTTCGCTAAACACGCCAACCAATTCAACAGTCGGTCGCTATTGCTTGAGCGCTTCGTGGATCCCACCGCAAAAGGCAACGAACGCAAGAAAGTATTCCAGTGGGCGATCCAAGCAAGCGTACACAAAAAGGACGATTTCCCGATAGCTTGGCTACGAAAAGAACTTCAACTCGACTGGAACGATTTTGAATTTGCCCAGCTTCAATCTCGCCTCATGGTCAACATGGCTGGAGGCGTGATGGAAAATGCCGGTCTCTGCTTGGACCGCTTTGGACTGCCCTATATCCCTGGCAGCGCCGTCAAAGGTTGCGCCCGGCGGGCAGCACTCGCAGCACTTCGCGAATGGTGCGAAACCGGTGCCAAACCTGAGGGGAACGATAACCCGCTTGCGGCGTGCTGCCATGACATGAGCGGACCCTCCGATCTTTTGGCTGCGATTGCCAGCGTGTTCGGCTGGTGCGAACAGGATTGGTCGTTGAAAAAGAAAGAAGGACGACCGGTGTCTGATCTCGCATGGGCTTGTGCGGATAACCTCGAAGTATGGAAGTCAGCTGTTGAAACACTCTGCAAGAGGTTTGGTTGGAAGATCGACCCACACCCAAAAAAGCAACCGTGGGACTTGCTGCCCAATTATGCCGGCAGCATAAGTTTTCTGGCTGCATACCCTATCGACATCGGTAAGCAGGGCAAGGTCAACGGTTTGCCATTGGAGGTGCCTGAACTTGGCAAACTCGAGCTTGACGTGGTCACCTGCCACCACCGCGAGTATTATTCGGGTAATCCAGAGTATGCCCATGCGCCAGACACGGAAGAGCCCAACCCTGTTGTATTCCCTGCTGTCGCGCCTGGCCACGTCTTCGCGTTCGGCTTGATTCCCCTGCGCGGGGCAGATTCCAAACTGATCGAATGGGCGCGCACTTGGCTCAAAGTCGGCTTGGAAACCTTCGGTCTTGGCGCCAAAACCGCGGCGGGCTATGGGTGGTTCGATTGCTCGGATGAAGTGCAAAACCGAACAAGAACTCTATTGCAGGGAAAGGCGGCGAGAGACGAGGCTAAAAAGCAACAGCTGGCTCAGGAACAACAGCGGAAAGCAGAAGAGGCTGAACGGATGAGGTTAAAACGCGAACGCGAAGAAATGCTGGCAAATCTGACCGGTGATGAACGCGCGGACAAGGAGGTAGAACTCCTCACCGATCAGCAATTCGACGGGAAAGTACGTGCGTTTCTCAGAGATCCAAAAAAAGGAGGCCCGAGCGAAGAGTTGAAAAAGGCCATCGTCCGGGCCTTGCGTGGTCCGCGAATTGCCTATTGGCAGGACTTTAAGGCCAAAGCCACTAAAGGCGAGCTCTCTAAAGTCGCACAAGCGATCCGAGAATTATCTAAAGCCATGAATCTTGGAAAAATGCCATGAAAACCGAAACCTTCCATCTTGAACTGATCACCCCCTGCTTTTGCGCCGGCGCCGATCAGGCGAAGGCCGAAGTCCGCGCCCCCTCCATCCGAGGCCAGCTCCGCTGGTGGTTCCGTGTACTTGGCGGCTCTGCCATAGAAGAGAAGGAAGTGTTCGGCGGCGTACACAAACTGGCGGGAGAAAGGAAGGAGGACTCAGCAAGGGCCAGCTCTGTGGTTGTCCGTCTAAGCGATGTGGTTCGGGCCAATCCATGGGAACCATTTCGCATGAAGGCGGATACGCCGGGCGCTTACATCTGGTACTTTGCGTCTGTTTCCGCCGGCAAGAAACGCTGGTGGAGAACCCCGCCCTCTGGGGAGCAACACGGCCAGCCGAACCCTGATGGCAATCTGCCCCCGGGTACAAAGTTCAAATTACACATTGCAGTACGCCGGCCGATGGACCCGCAGTTGGAAAAGAAATTCCAAGAATCACTTGAATGCTTTCTGCGGTTTGGCGCATTAGGCCTGCGCGCCACTCGTTGCATGGGGAATTTTCACTGCGTAGAGTTGCCCTCCGACCGTTCTTCTTATGAGAACGCCAGCCAATTGCTGACCAAGGCGGGGTTCACCGTAAAGTGGTGCCCGAAGACCTTCGCGAACTGGAAGGAAGCTGTCTTTGAGGCGGAAAAACACTTAAGAACTTTACGAAAGTGTTTCAATGCCAATAAGGTAAGTCCCTTGGGCAACTCGAAACCACGCCAGGCCAGCGCTGTTCGATTCCGCGTTGTGCGATTTACAGAGAATCCGTACGGTCTGGTGGTCTTCGAGGCACCCCACAAACGGGTTTTGGGGCCGAAAAGTCAACGAGAACACCCGATACTCAAAGATGTTAAGCTCGATTGATCACAGCCTTCCCATGACCGCCCCATCGCCCTCTTCCCCCGCCCCTGCGGACCGATCGGGCCGTTGGCGAAGACCTAAAAGCCTCCGCCCTGCGAAAGGCTACCGCACCACCGGCAGCTTCCAGACTGCCACGCTCATCTCTGACTCCACCTACTGGTTCCGGGAAAAGTTCCTCGACCCGCGTTCGCGCCTCGCTGACCAAATGCGCATGGCCGCGCGCAGTGGTCGCCAAAACCCCGCCCAAAGCAGCCGATTCCCTGCTTCTTCCTCCCAAACCGAACTGCCCGTACTCAACACTGCCCGCCCCAGCCTCGAAAAACTCTTGCTCGACTATGAAGCCTTCCTCTTCCACCGCCACTTGCCCCAGTAGCCGCCCCAGCTCGACGAGGCCAGCGCGGTGCGCGCTCTGGGGCAACAGCTTGGCCAGGATCGGCCAGCCCTCGAACAAGCCTTCATCGAGGAAGGCGACTACAGCGAGCAACTCCCCACCGCCTGGCTGTTGCGCAAAACACAAAACCCAACGCAGCTGCCGTTTCGGGGTTGTACCGCCACCCAAAATCCACCGCCATCGCTGAATTATGAATAGCCTTTTCGTTTCCCTCGGTACTTCACCAGCGATCGTGCCGGAAGCTTTCTTCTTTCCGAACGGAAATTTCCAGGCCGTCCATGTGCTCACGACGGAAAAGCCAGACGTGAAGCTCATCCAGGACTTTTTCCGCATCCACGCCCCCGACGTCGAGCTCACCATCGCCCGCGTGGATGGCTTCCAGGACTTTACCTCCGAAGAGGATCACTTCCACTTCGAGGAAGTTCTCTACCGTTGGATACTTCACTGGCGCGTACCGGTGGAGCACCGCTTCGTTTGCCTGACCGGCGGCTTCAAAACCATGTCCGCGGCCATGCAAAAAGCCGCCGCCGTCCTAGGCGCGCGCGAAGTGTTTCATGTCCTGGCAGACCCCTGCTGCGCCCGCAACGGCCGCGCAGGGCCACCCGAAACGATCGAGGAAATCCTCCAAGCTCACACCCAAGGCCACTTGCGCTTCATTCGCTTAGGCCCAGAATCCGGCTGGCCCCAATTGGCGCAGATGGACCCCGACCGATACCCCCTGGTCGAAACCCGGAAAGAAGGCAAGATCGTTTGGGTCCAAGCCCTGACCCACGAATTCCGCACGCACCTTCGTGAAATCGTCGAACGCAGCCATCGCATCGCAGGCGCATGGGACGAAATTTCGGACTTGCCCTTCCCCATTCTTGCCACGTGGAGCCGCCAGCAACTCGATTGGTTAAACCAGCCATTGAACCCAGATCGGGACCGACGGTGGGTCGCAAAACTCCCAAAGATAGAGCTCCATTGCCACCTCGGTGGCTTTGCAACCCACGGCGAGCTACTTGAGCAAGTACGGATGGCTGCGCAGGAACCAAGTCGGCTGCCTCGAATCGAAGCCCCCACGTTTCCCCCGGACTGGCCGTTGCCTGCACAGCCTATCGCCCTCACGGAATACCAAAAACTCGGAGACGCCAACGGCACCACGCTACTTAAAGACCCCGGCTGCCTCCGAAAACAATGCGAACTACTCTACCAGCATTTCCTGGATCAGAACATTGTCTATGCCGAAGTCCGTTGCTCTCCAGCCAACTATGCCGATCCAAAGAGGAAACGTTCGCCTTGGGATGTCCTATGCGATATTCGCAACCATTTCCAACAGCTCATGGACGCAGAAAAGAGTGCGGGTCGTACGGGTTGTCATGTCAACCTAATTCTGATCGGCACTCGCAAAGAACGCGGCGATTACCGAGCCAGCATCGCCCGCCACTTGAGCCTAGCCGTTGTGGCTAGCGAACATTGGACTGAAGAAGGTTCGTGTCGAGTAGTCGGCGTAGACCTCGCCGGCTACGAAGATCCCTCCACGCGCCCTCATTACTTTCGAGACGAATTCACCGCCGTGCTTCGGTGCGGCCTCGCCATCACCGTTCACGCCGGTGAAAACGACGATGCCGAAGCGATATGGCGGGCTGTTTTCGACTTAAACGCGCGTCGGATCGGCCATGCCCTTTCCCTAGCCCAATCTGATGAACTCATTCGCTCAGTGGCGGACCGTGGCATCGCAGTCGAAATGTGTCCATACGCGAACTACCAGCTCAAGGGCTTTGCCTTGGACTCTGCTGACTCTACTTCGAGATCCCCCTACCCCTTGCTCGACTACCTGGAAAAAGGCGTCCGCGTGACTGTTAATACCGACAATATCGGGATTTCGGCGGCGACTCTGACGGACAACCTTTTGTTCACCGCCCGCCTTTGCCCACGGATCCGTCGGTTGGATCTGCTCCATCTGCAGCGTCATGCTCTCGATGCGGCCTTTTGTCCACCCTCCGTACGTCGTGATCTCTATCGCCGTCACTTTAATCAAATACCCTCGCCATGACTACGCTGAACTGCGAAGTCGTTCTCTGCTCAAAAGCCGCGAGCCTGCCACGCGAGTGGCTCCCTGAGTATGGATGTCTTCCCTTAGGTGAGGCCGAGCTGCTAAACACTCTAGCCACAATCGAACCCGAATGGCTTCCCCGTCATAAGGTAGAATCGGACGACTCCTATCGGCAGTGGATCCCCTATGTTTTGGTGCAAAACCCTTTGGGCAAACTCGCCACATATCGACGCCGAGGAACCGAACAACGACTTCATGGACTCTGGTCAGTAGGGATTGGTGGACATATTAACCCAGGCGATCTCAAGACACCCCAAAGCTTAACCTGGCGCCAAACTTGGCACCATGCTCTGTGGACCGGTATGCGCCGAGAGTTGGACGAAGAACTCCCAGGGCTTAACGACGGGCATTCACGACTACTCGGCTTGATTCACGAGAGCCTCACCCCAGTTGGGCGAGTTCACCTAGGTGTAGTCTTCCTCTACAGAACGTCGTCGTCCGTGCTCGCAACTACCAGTGAACTGGGCGAAGTCCAGTGGGTCCCGCTAAAATCGCTTGGGAGTCCATCCTGGCCTCTTGACCGTTTCGAACGCTGGTCGCAACTCGCTCTCCAACTGCTTCGCATCGTTTCGGAGCAGGGCTCTTCGAGCGGACCAGCATGAACCCTCATGACCTTTGCCTCCCATGGCGTACGTCAATTAAACCAGTCCGTCAGATCCTACATGCCTAAACAGCAAGGACGGAATCTAGCCGATCGGCCGACTCAGTCGCCGACTCTCTCGTCGCCATGCTTGTGCTTTGTCGCGCTCGCAAGGTAGGCTTTACTTTCGGCTTCTCACTCTGCAGACACACCGGATACCTGGGAAGCAAACAGGATGCCCAATTATGAAGACCCTGATTCATCTGGTCAGCGAACAGACCATGCAAAATTTACTGCCGATTCTGGCATTCCGTCCCACCCGCGTGGTCCAAATTCGGAGCCGACCCACAAGGTTCCACACTGCGGCAAACAACCTTCGGATCGCCGTTGCCGAAGCTAGCCAACTACCTTCGTATCATGATCTCCACCCGGAATTTATCGAAGAGACCATTAACGAAGATTCGCCATCCGTTGAACATGCCCGGGCGGTAGTCACTCGTCACTTGGAAGCCAATCCGAATGCGCTCGTCAACATCACCGGCGGGACCAAGTTGATGTCGATCGGTGCTTATTTAGCTGCCGAAGTAAGTCGGCAATGCGCCCGCCTGTACTGCGACACGAGTGGGCAACAATTCGTTCCGCTCGGGCCTGCTGAGTTACCCGATCGCCCCCCGTTCAAAGAGCTGGCAGCCAGTCTCACCTTAAGCGTCGTGATGGCAGCCCATGGTCTGCGACCTGGCGACTGGACCTCCGAGGCAACGACGCCGGAATTGCTTCAAATTGGTCGCGCCGGCATGGAGTGTTACCGGAAGGCACGCGACGTCTTCAACCACTTCCGTGAGCAAGTCCGCACCCATTTTCGTGCCGCTAAAAACCGGATTCCCGAAAGCCGCGCACAACTCGAAAAGCTTTGCCAACAACCCATTCCTATTCCCATCGGTGGTGAAGTCCTGAAAGATTTTTTGGATGCTGTGGCCGCGGCCGGCTTACTTAAACAGGAAAAAGAGGAACACTGCTATCGACCGGCTGTGCGTGCATCGAAGGACGAGGTAGAGCGCCTGGCCAACATCCTCGATGGCTCCTGGCTAGAACTCTACGTCGCGAGTCTCCTCCACGAAGGTGCCCAGCGCTGGGCCGACCCGCACTGGAGCGTACGCATACGCAAACTGGACACGATTCCCATCGGCGAGACAGACGTCGTCGCCTTCGACATCTTGAAGTGCGCTCTCCACATCATCTCATGCAAAACCCGAGTTCAAGGACCGCTCGAAACGTTGGAAGCCCTCACCCAGCGGCGGCGTGATTTGGGAGGTCTCTATGCCAAAGCCACACTGGTTCTTCTCGAGTCGAGGAAGGATCAGGCTGCACAGCTGACCAATTGGTCCCGTTTTCTCGACATCCAGTTAGTCACCGGCGAACAGATTGACGAGCTACTTCGCTAACGAACACATGAATCGAACCCAGCCGTCCACTGCCGTTGAAGTGCTTCAATGGGTTGAACAAATGGTTTCTCACCTCCGGTAGCGGCTCAAGGAATCTCCAGTCGGACACGAAAACCCTCATGCCTCGCGTTCCGAAGAGAGTAGAGAGAGAGCTCTCGGTAACAAGGAATCTCCAGTCGGACACGAAAACCCTCATGCCCCCCGCACGGTTTGGGGCCATGAAGCCAATGCAGCTTACACCGCTCAGCATAGGTTGATCTCTCTCCACATAATCCATACCTCAATCCTACATGGGTGGTTGAAACCGAAGTGAACTCCAACCACATACGCAACACGAAGACTGTGTGTGTGTTGAGGCCCTGTCCGTCACGAATTCAGAGGTCGTGCCGGTCAAGTTGCGCGCGGAGGAGTCTTTACGGTATAGGTTAGGGTGCCTAACACGAGGTGACTGGTACTATGTGCCCGACTCCCAAGTCCCGCAGCAATTCACGAGTGCACATGCGTCCCCATGACTTAGATTATCCGGTTCTCATCGCCGTCATCGGCATGTCGCCGGCCATTCTCACGGAAACGGCATGGGCACTCGCCCACGAACGGCCCGCCATCCGCCCCCGAAAGGTCATCGCCTTTTGCACGGTTCGTAGCCGGGACCAAGTGCGACGGGAACTACTAGACTCGGGCGTCTGGGAAGCCTTACGCCGAACGCTCAACGCCCAACCCGACGAGCTGGAATTCGGCGATACTGGCTACCACATCCGCGTCATCACCCGCAGCACCACGGAGCTGCCCGATATTCGCACACCCGAAGACAGTGCCGCGACCGCAGACTTTCTCCTCGAACAGCTGCGGAGCTTCGTCGAAAACCCAGAGGCCCGTGTCATCGCCTCCATCGCAGGCGGCCGCAAAACCATGGGAGCCCTGCTCTATGGCTGCATGACGCTGATCGGCCGGGAACACGACCGCATCACTCACGTGCTGGTCGACGAGGCCCTCGAAAAGCGACGGGAACCGAAATTTTACTTCCCCCAAAACGCCGCGGAGGCGCGCGGCATCCACCTCGCCGACCTTCCGTTCGTCCCGCTCCGAAACCGCTTCGCTGACCTGGGCCGCATGCCAGGCTCGTTCCTCTCCCTGGTGGCCCAGTACTCGCGGCAGCTCGCACTGGACCGACCCCGACCCGCTCGCCTCCGCTTCGATGACCGCCGCCTCTTTGTGACCGTGGACGGCACAAAGGTTCGCCTCAGCCCCCGAGCCTACGTCACCCTACGGTTCGCGGTAGAACTCAACCGCACCCGGCAGGTGCCCGTAGGCCTCGACGTCTCAGAAGAGGACTTGCGCAACTTCATCACCAAGCTTGGGCTAGCAACGAATTGGCTCACGACCCTCAACGTCAAACTCGACCTTCGCCACGAACTCGGTGAGATTCGCCGCGCGTTCCGCATGGCCGGCCTCTCTTGGATGCCCGGCCTGCGGCGCGATGCCCTGCGCCTGCCGCCGTTCATCGTGGAGGAACCCAGATCGTGAGAGCCTATTTCACCGGCGACGTGCAACAGGCCCGCCTGTCCCGACCGTCCATCGCCCGGCGGCTCAACTCGGCTCCCCACAGTTCCCGTCCAACGCGCTCGACCCGCCGACATCCCCAGACGTCCGCCCCTCTCGCCATTGCGCTCGCGACGTATCATGCTACCAGTGAACGCAACAGGAAATGGGGCCATGCCGGTGTTGTACGCCACAACGCCTGGAACGCGCATCAGCCTGACCAGTGAGCGCCTGGAAATCGCTCAGCCTCCCTTAGATGGGAACGAGCCGGAGCGCGTCTACTCAGTACACCTGCGTGACGTCGAACAAATCGTCCTGGCCGCGGGCTGCCATATCACCACACCCGCGCTCAGTGCCTGCGTGGCCCGTGGGATTCCCGTGGTGCTTTTGGGCGGACCCACTCACGTGGTCGGCCTGTGCGTGCCCTCCCCTCCGCTCAACCCGGTGCGAAGGCAACAATACCGAGTCTCCCTGGATGTAGGGGCCGCACTCGCCATCGCGCGCAAGCTTGTGCGCGCGAAAATCCTCAACCAACGTCGCGTCCTGCAACGCCTCTCCGCCAACCGTCCCGGTGCCCCGGTCGCCGATCCCATAGAAAAACTGCGCTCGCTGGCCGACTCCACCGAAAAGGCTACCAACATGGACATTCTGCGCGGCATCGAGGGAGCCGCGGCAGGACTGTACTACGCGGTCTATGGCAGTTTTTTCCCCGACCATTGCCCCTTCGAATACCGCTCTCGACGACCCCCCCACAACGCAGCCAACGCACTCCTGTCCTATGCCTACACCCGCCTAGCCGTTGAGGTGGAAGTTTGCCTGTGGCTTGAAGGTTTGGACCCGGCCATCGGATTCTACCACGAACCCGACCCTGGACGGCCCGCGCTGGCGCTTGACCTGATGGAACCATATCGAGCGCCCCTCGTCGATGCCCTCGCGCTCGACATGATCTCGCACAAAATGCTCGATCCTGAGGAACATTTCGAACCCAAAAACGGTGGAATCTTCCTGAAGCTGGATGGAAAACGCCGGTTCTTCCTCAACTACGAAAAACGCATGACTCGCGAATTTCTAGATCGTACCACTGGCGTTCGCACGACATTACGAGGCGCCATCCAACGCGACGTCCAGAACCTGAGACTACACCTGATGGAAGGCAAAACCTTTGAGCCATTTCTGATGCCATGAGCCCAATGGAGGACGATGAAGTTGCGCAAGAGCCGGCGCGCTCCCGACATCCGTACCCACCTAGCCTGTGGTGGTGGCAGGCGTTTGAATGCCCACCCACACCCAGCGAACAGCGAGGTCATCCATGCGGAGCCAAGGAGATGTTGACGATCGTGGCCTACGATATTTGTGACCCGAAGCGCTTGGTACGCGTGGCCAAGCACTGCGAAGACTACGGCTTTCGAGTCCAGTATTCAGTTTTCGAATGCCGACTGCCAACGGAATTGTTCGAGCAGTTTTGGGCGGAGTTGACGGCGTTGATCGACCCCGAAGCAGACCGGGTCGTCGCCTACCGAGTGTGTGCGCGGTGCGCCCAAGAGGTTCGAGCGGCTGGCACCATGGAGACCCACGCAGGTGAAGAGCGACACGTGGCCTATCTTTTTTGAGGGTTTGTCGGGACTCCGAAACAGCAAAAACCGTCGGGGTGCCGACAGAACGCAACTACATGGAAATCAATTGGTTATGAGGATTGTTTTCGAAGTTGAAAACGACACTCGGTCTCATGACCCGTGGTCCCGTCAAACCGCCCGCCTTACACATTGAAAAATCGAGACTTATAGGATATACTCGCTGGAAAGTGAATAAGCCGAAAGGCATTGGAGACGCCGATCTCCCATATCGCCCTTTCCAATTGTCTCAGCCGCTGGAAAGTGAATAAGCCGA
>CAACVY010000047.1 GCA_900661335.1 uncultured bacterium
GCCGCCCGGCTCACCGACTGCCCGACTGATCCGAAACGGGACACTGGATGGCCCCGACGGGTGAGTCGCCGCCGCGTGGGATGCTTCACCAGCGCATACCGGGCTGCCGAGGGCCGATGCGAAGCGGTTCGCTACTCAAACCGAAGTCATACGGCCAGGCCGGATTGGAGTACCCTGGGGCCACCGTCGCGGGCCGGTACCGGCAATCCGGCCGTCGGTCGAGAAACGCAGGTCCCGCGCGATCATGGAACCCGAGCGTCCACGGTCGCACGTACCACACCATCCGGTCGCCATACACCATGTACGAGGGCAAAATCTCCCGCGTTCGCTGCGCTTGCGCGCGTTGGAGTTCGTCGAGCAGTTCTTGCGTTCGACGCGCGGCCTCCGCACGAGCTTCGCGTAGCTCCATCTCACGTCGGGCCAAGGCGACGTAGGGCGAGATCTGCGCACCTGGGTGTGTGGCCGCAAATTCAAACAGTCGCGCGATTTGCTCCTCTGGGCTTAGAATCCGGAACCCCGGGCTCTGCACCATCCGCTGTAGCTCGGCCTGCACAGTTTCGGGATCTGCAGGCTGTGCAGCCCGCGGTGGGGTACGCGCGGGTTGGGCCACACGAAGAAGCGGTTCATCGGAGCGAGCGCGGACTTCCGCCACGCGGTTGCTGACGATCTTGACCGTGAGGTCAGCAAAATACAGGATCTCGCCAAAGTTGCTGATTCGGATGAACCCCGTGGGTGCTCCCAGTTCCTTGAGCACTTCCTCGCGGCTTGCTCCGGGCTCCACCGATCCGGCAGTTGCGACCGCTCCGCCGAGCACCAGCATGGCAATGAACTCTGCCGCTCGCATCGCGCCTCACCTGGATTGACACTACGCCGAGCTCGCGGGAAATGCAAGCTCGCCCTCGCGGGATCCTGTTCCCGACGCCCGACTCATGGCAGACCTGAAGCCGCCCACGTTTCGAGGTTAGCTCGCGCATCGTCATCGAGTCGCGACGTGGATCGCGACAAGCCCCCACGTGAGGCGATCGAACCTTGCGTTGGAAAATCCCGCCTCGAGCATGGCCCGAGCCAGGGTCTCGGCATCGTAAAACGCGCGGATGCTCGTCCCCAAGTACCGATAGGGACCGCTCTGGCCCGTGAGGATCCAGCCCACCATCGGCACCCACCACCGCGCGTACAAGTGGAGGATCCCCCGCACTGCCTTGCGCGGAGGTTGAGAGGTTTCCACGGTGAAGAGCCGCCCGCAGGGTCGGAGTACTCGGCGAAGCTCCCGGAGACAGGCCAGCAAGTGTTCGCGTGTCACCGAAAGGTTGCGGAGCGCAAACGCGACGATGGCAGCATCAAACTGCGCGTCGTCGAACGGCAAGTTCGTGGCCGGCGCCAGCACCCACCGAACACAGTCCGCCCCCGGCTTCGCGCGCGCCACCGCCAGCATCGCTTCGGAAAAGTCCACCGCGGTAACCTGGAGGCCGTCCCCACCGCGGCGAGCGAGGGCCAACGCCACTTCGCCCGTGCCCGTGCCGACATCCAGGACCGAACGAACCGGCCCGTCAACGACCCGCGCCACCACACGGCGGCGCCAGCTGCGATCCAGACCGAATGTCAGCACTCGGTTGGTCCACTCGTACCGACCGGCCAGCGGTTGGAACATTCGCCGGATCCCCTCGCTGGGCCCGGTTGGGTGCACCGGATCTCCCGGTTTGGTCGTGGGCTCCGCCGACTTCACGGGGAGAGCACGATATGGTCGATCAACCGCGTCGTCCCCAAGAATACAGCCAGCGCCAACAGCGCGGGGCGATCGCGGATTTGCTCGATGGGTTCGAGAGTTTCGTCGTCCACTAGCTCGATGTACTGGGGAACGGCGCTTGGAGCAGTGCGCGCAAGTTCCATGCGGACGGTCTCGATGAGCGCGGCGGCGCGCCGCTCGCCTTGCGCAAATCGAGCTTGCACGGCTTGCAGCGCTTTCCAAAGTCCCGCGGCTTGGCGGCGCTCGTCGGGGGATAGGTACGCGTTGCGCGAACTCATCGCCAAACCGTCCGGTTCGCGAACCGTGGGGCCCGGAACGATTTCGATCGGCAGGTTCAGGTCCCGCACCATGCGGCGGATGATCCGAAGCTGCTGGGCGTCCTTTTCTCCGAACACCGCCACGTGAGGCTGCGTGAGGTGGAACAGTTTGAGCACGACCGTGGCGACGCCGCGGAAATGCCCGGGGCGGTAGGCGCCGCACAAGCCCCGCGATAGCCGCGTTTCCTCGACCCACACACTGTGGTCCGGCGCGTACATGTCGCCGACGTCGGGCGCGAACACGACGTCCACTCCTTCGGCCTCGCAGATGGCGCGATCGCGTTCCCAATCGCGCGGGTATCGCTCAAAGTCCTCGTTCGGGCCAAATTGGGTCGGGTTGACGAAAATCGTCACGATCACTCGACCCGCGCGACGGCGGGCGATACGCATCAGGGAACGATGCCCTTCGTGGAGGTACCCCATGGTGGGCACGACGGCCAGCGTGAAGCCGTGCGCGCGCTGATCGAGCGCCCACGACTGCATCTTCGATGGCAAGCGAATCACTTCCATGGCCCGTGTTAGTCGTACGAGTGTTCCGGGCCCGGAAATTCGCCCCGTGCGACATCCTCGCGGTAGCGGCGGAGCGCCTCGATGGCCTGGGCGCCGAGGTGCGCGTACTGCTGGACGAACTGTGGGACCGGCGCCTCGTTCAAACCTAGTAGGTCGTGAATCACCAGGATTTGCCCATCGCAGTGCGGCCCTGCCCCGATGCCGATGGTCGGAATGGCGACGCGTTCGGTGACGCGTCGGGCCGCGTCCGGCCGCACAGCTTCCAGTACAATGGCGAAGGCGCCAGCGTCTTCCAGCGCGCAAGCATCGGCGATCAAGGACTCGATCTGCTCGAGCGTGCGGCCGACCACACGATAGCCCCCCAGCGCCAGGACACTCTGGGGCAACAATCCGATATGTCCGAGCACCGGAATGCCATTGCGGACCAGTTCTCTCACCAACGGTGCGCGAAACTCCCCGCCCTCGATTTTCACGGCGTCCGCGCCAGCCTCCTGCAGAAAGCGCCCCGCGTTGCGAAGCGCGGATTCGACGGAGATCTGGTAGCTCAGGAACGGCATGTCGGCCACCACCAGGGCCCGCGACCGGCCCCGCACGACCGCGGCGGTGTGGTGGAGCATCATTTCCATCGTGACCGGCACTGTGGTGTCGAAGCCCAGCGTGGTCATTCCGAGCGAGTCCCCCACCAGGACCAACGGGATCTCCGCCGCCTCGGCCCACCGAGCAGTGCAGGTGTCCGTGGCGGTTACGCAGGCGAACTTCTTTCCCTTGAGTTCCCGAATGCGCGCCACAGTCCAACGATCGGACTTCGAACTCATGGCACTACTTTACCACGCACGGACGGCCAACGGCAGCCGGGAGCGCTCTACAGGGGCGGCGTCACTCTACGGTCACGCTCTTGGCCAAGTTGCGAGGTTGGTCAATTTCGCACCCGCGCACCCGCGCCACGTGGTAAGCGAACAGCTGCAACGCGATGGTGGCAGGGATGGGAGCGAGGAGCTCATGGCAACGCGGTAAGCGGATCACGTCCTGCGCCATGCCGGCCACGACCTCGTCCCCTTCGGTGATCAGCGCGAGCACCGGGGCGTGCCGCGCACGGCATTCCTGAATATTTCCGAGCATCTTGTCTCGACCCGGAATGTCCAGCGCCAGGGCCACGACCGGCGTCTGGGGATCCAACAGCGCGATGGGGCCATGTTTGAGCTCGGCAGCGTGGTAGCCCTCGGCGTGGATGTAGCTGATCTCCTTGAGCTTCAGCGCACCTTCGAGCGCGACGGGGTACATGTACCCGCGGCCGATGTAGAACGCATCGAGGTAGTCGGCATACCGCTCGGCCAGCCGTGCGATCGTTTCGTTCAGCTCCAGCACCCTCGCCGCCAACTCGGGCAAGCGCTCGATTTCGCGCACGAGCGCCGCGCCTTCCTCGCTCGAGAGCCGGTGGCAACGACCAAACTTGACGGCCATCATCAACAAGACCGCCACCTGCGACGAGAACGCCTTCGTAGAGGCCACACCGATTTCTGGGCCTGCGTGTAAATACACCCCTCGGCCGGTTTCCCGCGCCACGGTTGACCCGACCACATTGCAGATGCCCGCCAACGCGGCGCCCTTCAGACGTGCTTCGCGTACCGCGGCGATCGTATCCGCCGTCTCGCCCGACTGGCTGATCGCAACCACCAAATCGTGCGGGGTCAGAATCGGGTTGCGGTACCGGAATTCCGCGGCCTGCTCGACGTAGGCCGGAATATCCGCGAGGTCCTCAAAGTACATGCGGCCGACCATGCCGGCGTGGAGCGACGTGCCGCACCCGACCAACACGATGCGGCGAAATTGCGCAATTTCACGTGGCTCCATGGCTAACCCGCCCAGCTTGCACGTGCCGCCCGCCGGGTCCAATCTGCCACGGATGGTGTTTCGGAGGGACTCTGGCTGCTCGTGGATCTCCTTGAGCATGAAATGTGGATACCCACCCTTCTCGGCCGCATGGATGTCCCATTCCAGCTCGGCCACGGCCCGGGAAACTGGCACGTTGTGGATTGTGCGCACATCCACGTAAGTGGGCGTGATCACAGCCACGTCATCGTCGTCCAGATAGATCACCCGCTTGGTATGAGCCACGATCGCGGCCGGATCGCTGGCCACGAAGGTTTCTTGATCCCCCACGCCAATCACGACCGGACTGCCCCGGCGCGCCACGTAGATGCGGTCCGGATCGCTCGCGCATACGAGGGCGATACCCAAGGTGCCCTCCACATCGCGCAGCGCCTGGCACAGTGCGGCGAGCAGGTCGGACTCTCGCGCCAGCTCACCAATCCAGTGCGCGAGAACCTCCGTGTCGGTCTCCGAAGCAAACGTGTGTCCCCGGGCCACCAGGCGGCGGCGCAGGTCCGCATAGTTGTCAATGATGCCGTTGTGCACCAGGGCGATGCGCCCGCTCGCATCGAGGTGCGGGTGTGCATTCTCCCTCGTCGGGGGGCCGTGGGTGGCCCACCGGGTATGGGCGATGCCGCAGGAACCTCCCTGACGAAGACGGCTGGGCCACTCGCGCTCCACCAGCTCAGCCAAGCGCTGGATTTTGCCCGGCGTTTTGAGGATGTGAATCGTGCCGTCCTCCAGTACTGCAAGTCCCGCGGAGTCGTACCCTCGGTATTCCAGACGACGTAGATTCGACAGCAGGAGAGGGACGGCCGGCCGCGGGCCCACATATCCAACAATCCCGCACATGATCTAACTCCCTGATGGCTCGACTCGTTCCGTTTATCCCAGTTCGCGCTGCAGCACTTCCGATAGTCGTTGGACCCAGGTGGTCACAAGGTCTTCCGACGCGGCTTCGACCAAGATCCGGACCTTCGGTTCGGTGCCAGAGTAGCGTACGATCACGCGCCCCCGACCATCCAAAGCCGACCGAGCTTCGTCCAGCACGGCGGTGACCGCCGGCAGAGAGTCCAACGGGAGTTTGCGCGCGACCGGCAAACTGACTAATTGCTGAGGGTATTCTCGTATGCAGGCCGCCAACTCGCGCAACGAAACACCGCGTTGTTTCATCAACCGAAGCACCTGAAGCGCCGTGATGATGCCGTCGCCGGTCGTCACGTAGTCCATAAAAATCACGTGGCCCGACTTTTCGCCCCCGAGGTTGTACCCGCCGGTCCGCATGGCGTCGATCACCATCCGGTCGCCGACATCGGTGGTGATGACCCGGATGCCATGGGCCGCCATCGCTTCATGCAGCCCGAGGTTGCTCATCGTGGTGACTACGAGGGTGTCGTGGCGAAGCTGTCCGCGGGCGTGAAACTCCAACGCGCACATGGCGAGGATACGGTCGCCGTCCACAACCTGCCCTTCATGGTCGGTGAAGACCACGCGGTCTGCATCGCCGTCCAAGGCGATTCCGACGTCCGCGTGGTGCTGCCGAACGAGCGCCCCCACGGTCTCCGGGTGCAGCGCGCCGCAGCCGTTGTTGATGTTGTAGCCGTCGGGGGCATCGAACGCCCGATGGACCTTGGCGCCGAGCTCTTCGAAGATCCACGGGCCGATCCGGTACGCCGCCCCGTTGCTGCAATCCAACACGAGGCGGAGGCCGGAGAGGTTTTGGTTGCCCACAGTGCTCTTGGCAAACTCGATGTACCGGCCCCGCGCGTCCTCGATTCGGTACGCCTTGCCCATGGTGTCGCTGCGGATATGTTCGCCGCTGAGATCCCCCTTGAGCACGTGCCGCTCGATTTCCGCCTCGAGTTCGTCGGACAGCTTGAACCCGTTTTGGTCGAAAATCTTGATGCCGTTGTCGTCGTAGGGGTTGTGCGAAGCTGTCAGCATGATGCCGACCGTTGCGGCCAACGATCGGGTCAGGTGGGCCACCGCCGGCGTGGGCAATACTCCGACGAGAAACACGTCCATGCCCATAGAGACCAGGCCGCTGGTGAGAGCAGTTTCCAGCATATACCCCGAGAGCCGAGTGTCTTTGCCCAACACCGCGCGCCGGCTGCCATGACCGGAGGCCCCGAACACATGGGCAATGGCTTTCCCGACCTGCAGCGCGACTTCCGGCGTGATGGGGTAACAGTTCGCCCGGCCACGAATGCCATCAGTTCCGAACAGTTTTTCCATGTTCTAACTCCATCGAAGGGACAACCCCGTGGGCATGGTAGGCCATGATCCCACTCCGAGCAACTGGAGGCGCGCACGAACCGCACGGCTTCTTGGCGTCCCGATCGCGCGCGAGGGCGTCGGCCGATCTAGCCAACCCGCCCGCGGCCGGTGCGCCCGTGGATTCCATGGGGCGACCGCACGGGTCGCCGGCCGCGACGGATTCGTCAATAGCCGATGATCAATCCTTGCGTCTGGGACGGGTCGCCCATGGACGAAAGTTCGTCACGTTGAACGGCGCGCAGAATCTGTGGAACACTGAGCACGCCCCGCGCAATGCTCCCGGACACCGCCTGAACCCGAACCCCTTTGCCTTCTTCGGGCGCGAGAACCAACACGGTCAGCGGGCTACCTTGAAGCTGAGATGCCAGCGAGTCCAACCACGCTGCATCGGGCCATCGTCGGAATCCCAACACAAAGCCGTCGGCGCGGCAGTCCGCAGCGCGCTGCGCCAACGCCTCCGGCGTGATGCTCGCCATCGAGCGGCACTCGACCAGCGGAAGCAGAGGGACGCGATGGTACTTCGAGAAAATCTCGAAGACTTTGGCGTCGACCCCCGACGCGGAGATCCACCGACCTTCCTCAGTGACCTGCCACCAGCTCGGGCACATCGCCGTCAACCACGGAACATCCGATCGAAGTTTCGCGAGTCGAGCGTCGGTGGCTTCGGGAGTTGGATCGGATGGCACCATGGCCAAGCGGAGCGGACACCCGTTCACCCGAAGTCGGAACACGTCCAGCACCGCTCGCCCCCGTTCCGGCGCGTGGGCGGCCAATCCGACCCAGCCCCCGCCAAAGTCGTCCGGGACATTCAAACGCGTGGGGAACGCGGGGCGCCCCTCCAGAAATCCCATGGCCGCTTTCCCGTTGACCTCCAACCGAAGCTGCAGGCGGCGTGCGGCGTCCGCGGGCAGATCTTGCTTGAGGTCTTGCAGGAGACGGTTGTTTCGCCAGGCTTGCAGTCGGAGTTGACCATCGCTGATCCCAAACCGGATCAGGTGTCGCTCCGTTCGGCACGCGTACAGCCACGCGCTTCCACTCACCGGCTCAATCTCCGCGTCGATGCATGCGTTGCGCTGATGGAGCGTTCCCAATGCGCGGGCCGAGGCCTCCGTATGCGCCTCCGTGGCCTTCAATCGCACGCCTCCGCCCGGTCGTGCTTCCGCGGTGCATCCATCCAACCACCAGCGCGACGACAACGCGCCCGATGCGAGGTTTTCCACAATGGGCTCGTCGTTGGGCAGCAGTCGTACGCAGATCTCCCGAGTTTGCTCATCGGAAGTTCGGGCCGCGATCTCTCGCAGTGCCTGGACCAACGAACGGGATTCCGGCAGCGACAGCAATTCGTAGCGCCACGCGGCTTGGGCCAGCGCCAGATGTCGCGAAGGATCCGACGCGGCCGCGGCCAGTCGGTTCATGAGCGCCCGGTACTCCGTGGGCGAGGAAGTCAGGCGCACCAGCATGGCCATGGCCTCGACGTGGTTGGTCTCTACGCTGACCAGCTTGCGGAGGGCTTGGGCCGCTTCGTCGTACCGTTGTTGATCATGGAGCCACCGCGCTTGAGCCATGAGCACGTCCGGGTTTCCTGGAAACAGTCGCGCATAGAGGTTGAGCATCTCCATGGCACGCTCGGGTTCGCCCAGCTGGGTGTACAAATTCGCTCGACGCACCGCCAGTCCGACCTGGCCTGGGTCCAACTCCAAGCTGCGGTCGTAGGCCTCGCCCGCACCGCGCAAATCCCCTTTGCGCGCGAGAGCATCCCCGATCAGCATGTGCACTTTGGGATTGTCGGGCTCCAAATCCCGCCACTGTTTCCACAGTTCCAGCGCCCGGTCGTACTGCCGCTCGAGAAACGCAGCGAGCCCTTCTTGCTGGAGGCGTGCGCTGCGCGCTTCCGGAGTGTCGGCTACCGAGGTCGGGCCTCCAGGCGGAATCATGAAGAAGAGCGGAATTTCTTCGTCCTTGTCGCCTACTGGAACTGCTTCAGCCCGGACCACCGCCGACGTGCGCGCCACATCGGACGTGGCCAGCGCGGAGGCCGCGGAGGCCACGATCCGGAGACCCGGTGCGACCGCCAAGAGCGAAGCCACCTGCGTGCGGGTCTCCATGGACGGCGGCAACTGCACGAGCAGTTGCAGTCCATTGGTGGCCAAGGCGGTCTGGCATTGGCGAAGCCACGCCGCCAATGTCTGAGGCGTCCAGCGCTCGCTGTGCCCGAAGTTCACGAGGATTCCATCGAACCGGTTCGAGACAGCCCGCTCGGCGACCTGTGAGGGCGCGATGCGTGTCAGTGCAGTTTCATCCTCCACGACCATTTGCGGAACGAACTGCAAGTGGTTGACGCGAGCGAGCAGCCGATACAGTTCGAGCTGTTCCTTGGACATGGGCGCGGCGACGCCTCCTCGGGGAAGCCACAAGGGACTCAAGTCGGTGAGTCGAAACGCTTGGGAGTGCACCCAGCGGGCCACGGCGGGTTGGGTCCGCGGTTCATATGGCACCATGGCCAAGGTCGGGGACTGTGGTCGGACTTCCAGACTGCGCAGCACCGCCGCCGCTTGTCCCGGACCTGGCGCCCACACGCTAAATCCCACCATGCCTGGCCGAGTTTCACCCCGCAACAGGGCGCGGTTCTGGAACAACTCCCGCCCATCCAGTCGAGCGAATAACAAGCGGTCGCGCAGATACACGTCGAGCACATGGGGCACGCCTGGATTGAGCTGAACCTTCGACGAGGCTAGGGTGAAGCGCTCCGCTCCCACTTGCTTCTGGCGAAGCCACACGCCCACCTCCTCGGCCGACTCAGTGATCGGCACCCGTTCGGAGCCTTGCGTGAGCTGGCGAAGCCAAACCTCGCCACTGGGGTCCAGGCCGATGTACACGTAGCTTTCCGTGTCGGGCGAAGCTCGAAGGTAGACACCGAGTTGGCCCTGTCGCAGCTCGAACCGGATCCGGGCCTGGAAGTTTCGACTGAGATCGCTGCCGGCGAGCCAGACCTTCGCACCGGTTGCGTTGGTCGGGGCCCGAAGGACCAACGCACCATCTCGGGTTTCCTCCGCAAGGCCCCAGTCCACCACCCAGGGCGCCGCGGCGGCCGGTCGCTCACGGTCGAACGATGAGGGGTCCATCGGCCAGGCGCGTTCCAGCCGCTCGAGGAGATCGCGACCGGACCATTCCGGGCGCACGAGCAAACGGTTGAGACGGCTCGGATCGCTGTACCGCGTATTCAAGGCCAGGTTCCCCAAGGTGAATCCCAGCCGATAGTAGCGGTTCACTAGGCCCAAGTTGATCGGTCGCGTGAGGATCGCACGGTGTTGATATTGGCCAAAATCGCCATAGGGAAACGCATACGCAATCGGGCGGATGCCGAGGTTCTTCTCGATGAGGCTCAAGCAGAAGGCGTGGTCTTGCTCCAGTCGCTGCTGAAACTCTTCCAAGGTTTCGAATCGCTGCTCGTCCGCGCGCCACGTGGGGCTGGTCATGAAGTTGCCCACGCGACCCCGCGGGCTGTTGGTGATTCGGAGGAACCCGTTGTGGCTTTCGGCGCCGATTTCCCAGACGCCGGAACGGATCATGTTGCGCACGTAGGGCCAGAGGAGCGCGGCGGGGTCGCGCTCCACGATGGGCCGAGTCCACAGGAACATCACCGCACGCCACCCAGTCCGGCGCAGGATGGCATGCGTGTCGAAATACGAGGTCTTTCGAGCCAAGTCGAAGGTGACCAACACCGCCTTGCGCGGCAGCGGCCGGTTCTCGTAGTACAGCGCCTCCACATCGCGCAGGCTGATGGGCACATAGCCGGCCGCCTGGAGAGTTTCGATATGCTCCCGGAACTGCGCGGGTTGGACCTCGTTGGTGCGCGTGGACACGCCTTCGTACGCGATCGCCACGAACGCTTCGGAGTCCCGCGGGCCGCGCGGTTCCACCCGGGGCCAGAGGACTCGATTCATGATCACCTTCACCGGCACCCACCACGCCACCAGCAAGCACAACACCGCCAAAAAGTGCAGCCACGTGGTCGTGTAAGTCACCTTCACAGGCGGCGTGGGCCGTCGGTCGTACGGTGAGACCGCCGGTGCCGCCGGCGCAGGATGGTCCGAAGGAGCAGTCGGCGTGTTCATCGCGTACCCCAATGGGTGTGTCGTACAGTCAACAGCGCATAATACCCCTGCCAGCTAAAAAATAGGATGTAGGTGAGCGTGAACAAAAACCCGGCCCACCAGTGCGGCCGCCCCGTCTTTTCGAGATAGAACAACGACCACAACAGCGTCACCAACAACACGCCACCGACATAGAACCCGGCGGGACGCCCATAGACCAATGGACCGACCACCAACGCGTGGATCATGACCAGCGGGGCCAGGAGGGGCAGCACGGTCATGGCATACCAAGACACCGCGGCGATCGGGTGTTTCCGCCACATCCATCGTCCTGCGAAAAACATCTCGCGAATCCAGGAACGTTTCCAACGCGCCTGTTGGCGGATGTACTTCGACCACCGCTCGGGCACCAGCGTCGTGGCCAGTGCTTCGTCGTCGTACAAGATGCGGTAGTCCTTCAACAGGAAGTTGGTGAGGCTGCGGTCATCGCCGTAGGTGCAATACCGTCCCAAAAACCGCTGGTGCAACCACCGATCCAACACGTTGAGCACACACGCCTTGCGGTACGCCGAAAAACACCCCGGACAGCAGCTGACCGCACCGAAGACGCTTTCGGCGGCCTTCATCACGCGGTACGAAACGAAGTACCGCACATCCTGCATCTTGGTCAGCGCGTTCACCGCGACGTTCTCCACGTCCGTGTGACCCGCCACCGCCGCGACCGTGGGATCAGCCAGGCCCTGAAGAATCTTGTGGATCGACCCCGGCAGCACGAAGCTATCGGAGTCCACGTAGAGCAAAAACTCTCCGCGCGCCAAGAGCGCACCAATGGCCATGCCGTGCCGCTTGCCTTTGTTTTCTTCGAAGTCTACCACCACCAACGAAGGGTGCCGTCCCTGAGCGGCCAGCATCTCCTCCAGCGTCCGATCGGTCGAGCCATCATTGACGACAATGACCTCGAGGCGGTCATGGGGATAGCCTTCCATAAAGATCCGTCCGATCGTCTTCCCGATCGAGTCTTCTTCGTTGCGGCATGCGATGACCACGGCCACTGTGGGCTGGAAGCCGACATCGGGCGGGGCTACATAGAAACCTGCAATGATGAATCGCGAGAGAATGAAGGCGCCGACAGTGAGGCTATAGAGGTTCACCCACGGCTGGTACCAGAAGTACTCGAGGTTATTGAGCTTTACGAAGATCGCCAGGGACAAGAGAAAAATGCTGAGGAGCGACACCGCTAACGTTGGGCCGCGTCCCAACTCATGGTACCGATGCTCGGCCGAGTGAATGTCGGTCACGCCCGGCGATTCGGGCGTGGGCGGATGCGCGGGTTCTTTTTGAACATGTAAACGTGATTGACAAAACGGGCACACCATCGGCGGCGGCGATTCGACCACCAAGATGCTGAGACGGCAGGCCTTACAACGGCACCGGAGCCGCACCGCCGCCGAACTTTTCGTATCCTTTGCAGCGTTGGCATTTGCATCGACAACCACGTTGGTCTGCAAAGTTGGCTCGCTCAAGCAGTCGACTCCTCACGTGTCCGCATTTGACTAGACTACGCCTCCATGGATCGTTTGACAAGAAGCCACAAATTCTCATCTTCGTGGTCGGCCAGGGTTACCTGTGCGTCGCGGACGATCCCGCAGATCGGCGGGCTGTCCCCCATGAGTCAACGGGGGCCGTGCGAAGAGCGGCCGGCCACCGCCGCAGACAGGGCGTCTTTGGATGGGGCCGCCCGAGGAATGTCGGACCTGTCCACGTTCCGCCCAAACTCGCCCACCGGAATCGAGTTCATCCCGCCGCCGGAAGGACTCGGTTGGACCTCGACGGACGAAAGTCCGCAGGCCAGTCCCACCGGACGCAGAACCCGTCCATCCAGCCGAAACGGTCGAGTCCACCGAGCGCATGGTGCACCATCGTCGCGCGGGTGCGGACCAGCGCTGGACGTCCGGTGGGAGCACGGTGGATCACCTCGGATCGGCCGAATAAGGAACTGCGCGCGCGCGGCGTCGCTCGACCATTTCCGTCCGGCTGCGGTGCGGTAGAGCCTAAGGTCGCATTTTTACTCGTGCCCCTCGGTGGTTTCATCGGCCGGGGCAATCGGGTTGCCAAGAAGGACCCGGGGGAAGTAGGATATGAGTTTCGGTCTGTGACCGCCGAGGCTCCGGCGGCGGTTGGCAGTTCGGAACGTGACCGGAGCACAACAGGAACATCGGACTATGGCAGTTTCCATCCGATTACATCGGGCCGGTAGCAACAAAAAGCCGTTCTTCCGGGTTGTGGCGGCCGATTCGCGCCGTGCCACGTCGGGCAAGATCCTCGAAGTGCTGGGGTGGTACGACCCGAAAAAGAAAACAGACGACGTGTCCATCAATCTGGCCCGGCTCGAGTACTGGCAGAATGTCGGGGCGCGCATGTCGGATACGGTGCGCTCGCTCGTACGCCGCTTCCGGGCGCAACAGGCCCCAGCCTCCCAATCCACGACGAACGCATGAAACCGATGCTCGAATTCATACTTCGGTCCCTCGTGGACCACCCCGATGAACTCCGGATCACCGATGTGGAAGGCGAACGGACCTCGTTGTTTGAAGTCCGCTGCCATCGGGACGATCTCGGGAAGGTCATCGGCAAAAACGGCAAGACCATCGGTGCCATCCGCGTATTGCTGAATACTGCGGCGGCTCGGAAGGGCCGGCGCGCAGTGCTGGAGGTCGCCGAGTAGCTGAGCCTACGCATGGACGACGCGCTCCAGATTGACGTCGTCACCATCTTCCCGCGGATGATCGAAGGGTTCCTGAGCGAAAGCATGCTCAAACGCGCTGTCCAGAAAGGCCGAGTGAACATCCGCGTGGTGGATCTGCGCGAGTTTACGCACGATGCGCACCGCACCACGGACGATCGCCCCTACGGCGGGGGTCCGGGCATGGTCATGAAGCCGGAGCCGTTTTTCGAAGCCGTGGACGCGCTCCGGAGCCCGGAATGCCGAATCATTCTCATGACGCCGCAGGGACGGCGCTTCTGCCAATCCGACGCGGAGCGACTTGCGCGGGAACGCCATCTCATTTTTTTGTGCGGACATTACGAAGGCGTTGACGAGCGGGTCCGGCTCGCGCTGGCGACGGACGAGATCTCCATCGGCGACTACGTGCTCACCAACGGCGTTCTGCCGGCGGCCGTCGTGATCGACGCGGTCGTCCGCCTGCGCCCCGGTGTACTCGGCAACGCAGAGGGAACACGCGAAGAGTCGTTTACCTCGGGGTTGCTCGAGTATCCGCAGTACACTCGCCCGCCGGAATACCGCGGGCTTCGCGTGCCAGAGGTGTTGCTGTCCGGGGACCACCAGGCCATTCGACAATGGCGCATCGAACAGGCACTCCAGCGCACGCGCGAGCGACGGCCCGACCTGCTCAAACCGAATCCAACCATCCCAGAAGAACCGACCCAACAGCGAGGTGAACCATGAAACACCGACTAATCGAAAAAGTGGATGTCGAACAGCGACGCAAAGACGACTTGCCCGAGTTGCGCATCGGCGATGAGCTCGCCGTGCATGTAAAGATCCGCGAGGGCGACAAAGAGCGAATCCAAGTCTTCCGTGGCACCTTGATTGCGCGCGACGGCGGTGGGGCAACCGAGACGATCACCGTACGGCGCATTTCGTTCGGCTACGGCGTGGAACGCGTGTTCCCCCTGCATTCGCCGAACATCGTGAAGATCGAGGTCGAAGGTCACGGGCGGGCGCGTCGAGCCAAACTGTACTACCTGCGCGAGCGCAAGGGGAAGGCGGCCCGCGTGGAGGCCGAATCATAACGCCTGGACTGGACTGGGAATATCGACTACAGGCCGAGGGCTTGGCTCGACCCGCTGGGGTGGACGAAGCCGGCCGAGGTCCATGGGCCGGTCCTGTGGTCGCGGCGTGCGTAGCGCTTCCGCTCGATCGGCCCGACATACTTCAGCTCTTGAAGGGGCTGCGAGAATCCAAGCAACTCAGTCCGGCCGCACGGGAGCAATGGCTCCAACGGCTACGTGCACTCCCAGGGGTGTCTATCGGCATCGGGTGGGCTACCGTGGCCGAGATCGAGCAATGGAACATCCTGCGCGCCACGCACCGCGCTATGTACCGCGCAGTGCGCCGAGTCTCCCCTCCACCGGACGCGCTACTGGTGGACGGACGTCCCGTGCCAGGACTGCCCTATCCCTCTCGAGCGATCGTCGGCGGGGACCGAACGTGCCTATCCATCGCCGCCGCTAGTATCGTCGCCAAAGTGGTCCGCGACCGCTTCATGATCGCGCTCGATCGTCGCTATCCCGGCTACGGGTTGGCCGAACACAAAGGATACGGAACACCTGCGCACGCTCGGGCGCTGGCACAACTCGGCCCCAGCCCTTGCCACCGAAAGCGGTTTCGCCCGGTGCTCGAACTCGCCATGCCCTCACTGTTCGACTCGACGCCCACTCCGCACCGCTAACCCAACGCGGCAGATCCGCACGGGCCAAGGGCTCGCAGTGAGTTTGAGAGTCTCGCCTGGGATCAATGAAATCTTCGGTGGAAATTCCGCGGCCGCCCTACGAGTCTTGCCACCACCGCCACACCCATGGGGCCAAAGACCAAAACCCCACACCGGTGTCGGTTCCATGTCGCCTCGAAACCATGTAATCATCTCGGCACGCCGAAGGCGCTCCTCCATCCGCGTTCGCCGCTGAGGAGAGATCGGCCGGACGCCTCGGGCTCCCCCACAGCGGAGTCTCGCCACAGTTTCGTGAGACCCCATGGGCCTAGCGTCACTGGGCGAGCCCGGCGAGGCGCGGACTCGACGATGGACCGCATGGCCGCGGCCTTAACGTTGGGACTCGGCAGATTTCCAACGCCGAGCCAACTCCTCCATCTCGCACTGCCACTTCTGAAGTTCGCCGGCCAACGCGCCGAGCACCCCGGACAATCGTCGGTCAATCACAACATTGTTGGTTTCGATTCGGTCACGCGCGAGGTTGTACAGTTCTTCCGAGGTCGTCCAGCCCAGCTCCCAAGGGTGGTCGGTGCGGATGTATTTCCACGCGTCCCATCGGACCACCCAGTGCGGCCGCACACCGCTTTGCGCATCGGCCAGCTCCATGATCAGTGTATCCCGGGCCGGAGCCGACGGGATGGGTTTCAAACCTAGCCAAGGAAGTAAGCTACGGCCCTGCACCGGTGTATCGGGCAACAGCCCCGCCGCTTCGAGCAGAGTCGGATGGAGGTCCACGGACAAGACCGGCTCGTCGCAAATCCGACCACTTGAGCCGGGCGTGACCACGATCCATGGAATGCGCAGCACGGGCTCATACGGCACCTCGGCACCGACTAAGCCATGATCGCCCACGCAAAACCCGTGCGTGGACGTGATCACGACCCAACAGGGGCGACGCGCCATCGCCACGCCCGCCAGAAGCCGGCCGAGCAGCTCATCGAAGCGCCGCACCGCTGCCACATAGGCGGCGACCAGCGTTCGACATCGTTCGGGCGAACCACCGATGAGATCTCGAGCGCGCCGTCGGTGCCAGCCATATTCCAAGTATGCAGGCCGACCGATCCATTCGTCGTCCCATGCGGGCGGCAATGGCCACGCCGAGGTCTCGGCCACCACTTCCGACCGTATGGGGGTGCCCAGCGAAGGTTCGAAGACCGCGGGCAATTGGGTGGCCCAGTAGAGCAGTCGAGGGCGGCCGGTTTGGCCCATCTCGCGCCACATGTCCACGGCGATCTCCACCGCCCACTCGTCCACATCGCCCGGACACACCTCTGTGCGGCCGTTGGGCGCCACGACCCATCGGTGGTGCGTGGGGCCATGGCCCAGGTAGAACGCGGCGCGCTCAAAGCCGAGGTCCGCGGGCGTCGCGCCGAGGTGCCATTGACCTGCCGCCGCGGTTGTCCATCCGTGCCGGCGCATCACCTCCACGAACGAAGGCAGTCGCGGTTGCGGCGTTTGGAATCCATTCCGAGTAACTCCGAAGAGCCGTGGGTACGCGCCGCTGAACCAAGCAGCCCGCGCCGGTGTGGACGCGGGCGAGACCGTGTAGGCACGGCGGAACACCGTACCGCGCTGGCTGTACTCATCGAGGACGGGCAGACGAACCGGCCAAGCACGCTGGGGGCCCACCAGGTCGGACCGCAGACCGCTGGCCATGACCACCACGAACTCCGGTCGAGTATCCTCGGCCGTGAGTTCGGACCGCAGGAGCCCCACGAGTCCCGCTATGGCGTACAAGCCGATTCGGACACGGACACGACTTCCACGAGCCCGCGCCCCATCCACCCTTCGCAACATACGCGGTACACACTGTCGAAACGCATGGGCAGGTGGCTTCACCACGCGCCGAATCTAATCATGATCGCCGCTACGACGCGAGTAAGGCGCCGAGGACGCTGCTCGGCTCGCACCTCTACCCTGCCCTGGTGTCTCGCCACGAGTGCGTCGAGTGGTGCGGGGCTTCCAGTGGAAGTGCGTCTCAACATCCGACCCATCCAGGCCGCGAGCCCATCTCATCGCGGCAGGCGCCCGCGAACCACATGGGACCCCGGGCCGACTCGTTGTGGGGGTTGCCCGGGAACTATTACCGTGGCCGTGGTATTGGGAGGAACGGTGACCTCCACGGTGACATCTCGGCCGGACCGCTGCCATCGACATGCAATGCGCCCATAAAGACAGTCGTAATGGGCGTTCACCCAGGTCAGATCGCCCACGATCGCGGGCCGCAGGATGATGTGTTTGAACCCCGGCTGGGACGGATCAGGCCGAATGCCAGCCAAGCCCCGGTAGAGCCAATTGTCCGCAGACGTGAAGCACGAATGGATCTGTGACCAGAAGCCGTTCCACTGTTCCCACATCGTCGTGGCGCCCTGTTCGATCATGTACCCCCAGCTGGGATAGGTTCGCTTTTGATAGATGTCCAACACCAGGTCGTCGCGGCCGATCTCGCTGAGGTACTCGATCAAAAATAACGTGCCTAGCATGCCGGTATCGAGGTGGCCCTGGCATTTCTCTTGCAAACATCGGAACAGGTTCGCTTGAACCGCAGCGCGTTCCGACTCCGGCGTGACGCCCACCCACAGCGGAAAGGCATAGTAGATCTGCTCGTCGGCTACGTAACGCTGGTGAGTCGGATCGTAGAACGCCCCGTGCGTGGCCGCACGGATGCTCTGGGCTCGCTGCCGTGCGTGTTCCACCTCGTTGGTTCGACCCAGCGCCGCGGCGATTCGTTCGACGGTCTGCCAGAGGTAGACGCGATAGCAGTTGCAGAAGAACTCCGCCATTTCACGCGTGGGCCAATTCTGGGTATCCATGCCGCGACCCGGCGGAACCCAGTCGCCGAGGAAATGGAACCCTGTGCCCCACGCCCGCAGCACATCGTTGGTGGAGCGGCGATCGAGGTACTCGCAGTATCCGCGAACCGCGTCGAAGTTCTCTTCCAAGATTGTTCGGTCGCCGTACTGAAGGTAGTGTTCCCACACGATACGGGCCAAGGCGCCAGGCCAAGGGGGGCCGCCGCCCGTTCGCCGGAACGGAGGCGCCACATACGGCAGGAATTCTCGTTTCGTTTTCAACGCCAGCCGCCAGTCCTCCGCCCACTTTGCGAAAAAATTCGCGGCATCGAAGTTCATCATCATGCCCGGCACCGCGACCTGTCCATCCCCATAGCCCATCCGCTCTCGGGTGGGACAGTCCACGTAGTAGCCGCCCAAGTTGAGGCACCGCTGCGTCCAACGGTTGACCTCATGAATGCGGCGGATCCGCCGGTCCGAACAATCAAAATCCCCCGCCTCTGGCAGTGCGCTTTCGATCAGAAGAGCCACTGCATCATCCTTGGTCGGCACTTGGCCAAGACCCTCGACCACCACGTAGCGGAACCCTGCGTAGTTGAACTTGTTACAAAACACTTCGTCTGGCTGACCGGCAGAGATAAACTCGCTGACCTGGTGGTAGGTTTGATAGGTGTTCGTTCCGCCATCGAGGCGGCGAAAATTCACGCAACTTCCTCGATGGATCGAAATTGGGCCGATGGGGGAGGTGCATCGGCCGTCTGGAAACAGGCGGTCGGCAAAATGCATCCGCACGCGTTGTCCCGGGCGGAGCATATGCATTCGGAGTCGGATCCAGCCGCTCAAGTTACGGCCAAAATCGATTTCGTATCGCCCCTCCGCCAGCGGTGTGATCGCCACTGGCGGGATTCGTTCGCCGATCCGATTACCCGGCACGCGATGCCATACACTCCGTCCTTGAGGAGAGTCGGCGAAAACCACGCGCATCCACCCACTCAGGTTCAACCCGGGTTGGGCCCAGTCCGGAATGTACGCGCGGGCGTCCCAGCGTTCGCCCCCAAAGTTGTTCCATCGCCACCCACCGATGCGTGACACATTACTCGGGCGACAACGCCAATTGAGACCCGTTCCGACGACAACGGGGTGTCCGTTCACCACCGCGTTGAGCTGTGCGCGGAGGACGAGCCGTTCGGCCCAGCCCCGGGATACCCAAATGCCGATGCAGTTCGTCCCCCTCCGTAGGTGCCGGACCACGTCGTACATGACCGTGAACGTACGCTCGCTCGAGTCCGACACTGCGGGCATGAGAACGTCGTCGCCTACGCGTTCTCCATTCACATACAATTCGAAGTACGCGGGCGACTGCACCGTGACCCACGCGGCCTCAGGAACTGCTAGCAACTCGAACTCGTCCCGAAACCACCACGCCGGTTCACCGGGCCCTGCGTACGGGAAACTTAGCGTCTCCGAATCCCGCGCGCGCGCAACCGCGGGCTGTCCGTCCAACGTGTACTCCACCACGAGCTCCTTGACGACTCCGCGGGCCGGGTCACCTCCGAAATCGCGGAAGCTCACTCGGATGGGTACCCGCCACTCCTCCACCCAGCGCCGAACCACGGGCGTCACATCCAGAGCGACCTTTCCGTCCAGGGTTCGGTACCGGGCCGTGGTGACTACCAAGCTCGAAGTCTCCCGCGCGGAATTTGGCGCTGCGATCCAGTGCGCGCTCAACTCGCGTACCGCAGTAGTGAAACGGGCCGGGGCACTCCATTCCGACACATTCCCTTGCGCGTCCCACACGCGAACTTTCCACTCGTAGCGAGTGCACGGTTGCAACGGCGGGCCGCGATAGGGAACGTGAACGGATTGGTCGGACTCCACTTTTCCGGAATCCCATGTTCCCTCCACGACGGTTTGGTACGCAGACTGCTGGCCGGAGTCCAGGGCCCAACTGAACCTCGGTGCGGGGAGATCGATGCCCAACGGCTCATGCCAAAGCTCACACCGCAGATCACAAACCGTCACGGCGTGGGCCGCTACGGCCACAAGCCACGCTGAACCCACCCAAGCCTTCGTCCTCTTACGTACTGCTCCAACCTCTTCGCGCGCCCACCCGCGCAACCCAACCACCCGCGTGCAAGGGTTGGACGCAACGACCATTGG
>CAACVY010000046.1 GCA_900661335.1 uncultured bacterium
TGCATCGGCATGGCGCGCGGCCATGGCTGTCCCGGACTGGCAGCAACACCAGCTCCGCTTGGAAAGTGTGGAGCTTTGGGTGGCCATGGGCAATCTAGAGGAGGCCCGCCGACGGTTGCACGAGGTGGTCGAGGGAATTCCGACCCATCCGGTCCATGCACACCTGTTCGCTCCGATACTTGGTCGCCTGGGGGCGACGGCCGCGAAGCTCGGCGAGACTGAGCTGGCCACCATTCTGCGCCAACGTTTGGACGAGTGGGTGCCTCGCTTGCTGGACATCGAACGTCCGGAGCTGGTGGCGATGTGCGCGGAAATCGAAGCACTATGCGGACGACGCAGCGAAGCGGCGGCTCGGTACCACCAGGCAATCGAAGGGGCCAGGCAACTAATTAACCCCCGGCCGCGTGCGTTGGCGGGACTAGGCATCGCGCTATCCATGGACCGATGCGGTTGGCGAGACGAGGACACGTTGGTCGCACTTCAGCGCGTTCTGGAAACGTTCGCCAGTTGAGGACCCGATGCGATGTCGAAACCGGTGCAAGGTGGGGCTCCTGGTCGTTTGGATCGCCATACGTGCCGGGGACTGGGCGTGGGCGCAGGAGCCAGCTGGCGCGATCCGGGTCGTGGTTATGGACGCCGATGCTGGTGGCGTTCTGGCTGGCGCCAACGTCCAGGTTTTGGAGCTGGGCCGGACGGGAACGTCGGACCGCGATGGCGTTGTGTTTTTCGACGCAGTGCGCGTGGGCGAGTACACGGTCGTGGTGACCAAACCGGGCTACGAACGAAGGGTTGCGGGCGGCGTGAAAGTAACGCAGAGCCAGATGGCGGAGGTGGCGGTGGCGTTGCCGGTCGAAGTGACCGAAATGGAGGAAATGGTGGTGCGCAGTAGCGAGCCAGCCGAGACTTCGACTGAAGCGGGCCTGCTGCAGCTACGCGAGGCGACCGTCAGCATGCGTGACGCGATTAGTGGCGAGTTGCTACGGCGCGCCGGCGCGAGCGACGTGGCCGGCGCCCTTCGCCTCGTGGTGGGCACCTCGGTCGAGGAAGGCAAGTACGCGACCGTGCGCGGTCTGGGCGACCGCTACGTGGGCGCGTCCCTGAACGGCATTCGCGTTCCCAGCGCAGATCCCAAGCGGCGCTCGGTGCATATGGACCTATTTCCAGCTGGGACGATTAAGAGCTTGACGGTGTACAAAACCTACACTCCGGACCTTCCCGGGGATTACAGCGGCGGCGGCATCCTGATCGAGACGATCGGAATTCCCGACGAGCCTTTCCTGAAGCTTTCATTTAGCCGCGAGTACGACCCTTTGGTCACCGGCCGCGAGAATTTCCTTTCGTACGAGCGACCCGCCATGGACCCTTGGGCACGCGACCGAGGGCATCGGCGATTGCCCGAGGTGGCGGACAACATGGAAGGCCAGGACTTGTTAGGAAGCCTGGACTCCTACCACGAACGGCCCGCAGGACGAGGAGCTCCTCACGACCCGCTCTACGTCAAGTACGATCGGATCACGCGCTCGTTCACGCCCGTCATCGGGGTCCAGCGCGACCGCGCAGGTCCGAACTGGACCGCCAACATCGCACTCGGCGACCGAGGCACCGTGCTCGGCGGCGTGTGGGGCGTGGTCGGAGCGCTGAATTACGGTCGCCGGTACCAAATGCAAACGGGTACCGACACCGGGTTCATTGTCCCTGTGGTCGGCAGTGCGGCGGATAAGCCCACCAGCATGACGCGGGAAGTCGGCACGGAGGAACTTCGGTTCAGCCAGTTGTTCGCGGCCGGTGTAGGAGATGGCCAGGACGATATGGTGACGGTTTTGGGCCTGCGCAACCGAGTTGCGACCGATCGCGCGTCCATTCGGCGGAGTATTTTCAATCCGGAGGTCGAGGACACCTTCGCGGTGGAACAGGCGTTACACTACGTAGAGCGGTCGCTGAATGCCCTCCAATTTCGCGGCCGCCACAGCCTGATCGAGCCTTCGGACGCGTTGTTCGGGCTCCGGCTCGATTGGCACGCCGCGCGCAACATCACCGAACAAGATGAGCCGGACGTTCGGTTCTTCCGCAACTACGTCATGCGTCAGGACGACGGAACTTGGATGCATTTGCCGGTGCTGCCAGGATCTTCGGGAGCTCCCCAAGACCGTTCCACGAGAATTTGGCGCAACACGCTGGAAAAAAACTCCCAGCTTGGGTTGAACGTGGAGTTGCCGTTCGAGCGCCGTTCGCCGTCGCCCGCTACCGCGCGATGGATCGAGGGAGAAGGGCGCGTACGCTTCGGGCTGTCACGCGACTGGACCCACCGTGAATACTCGCAGCAGTCGTACTTCTACGAATTCGCTGGACAACGCGACCCGACCTACACCGGCCCCGTCTACAGCTCCCCACCGTATCCCCGCGGGCGCCGCGGGCGAGAAATGTATGAACGAGACTACACCAACTGGCTGAACAGCACCACAGGGCAATTGTACCAGGCCATGATGGCCGAGGCCGCTCGCGACCGCACGAAAGCCTATTGGATTTCTCGCACGCCCGACGAGCTTTGGAGCGACGTGTTTCTCTCCTCCGACCGCATCGGCGTCGGACGCTGGCAGAACAGCATGTATTGGTACATTCGCCCAAGGCTAAACGACGTCAGCTACGTGGGGGAGCAAGAATTCCACGCGGGCTACGCGATGATCGAGTTCCCCATCGCACGCCAACTCACGGTGATGGTCGGTTCGCGTGCAGAAAACACCTACATGCGCGTCGAACCTCGCTCCGATGTAGACCAGATCGAGCCGGCGCGCGCGTATCTGGTGCCCGTGATGGAAATGACCACGAATCGGACTACGGGACGCGTCATCCGCTATTACACGATCGTGGGCGTTCCTCGCGACGAGGCCCGAGCAGAGATCGAAGATTCCCGGTGGCTGCCCGCGGCGAGCCTGACGTTGGAGCTCGCGCCAGGTATGCGGTTGCGCGGCTCGTGGAGCCAAACCATCGCCCGGCCAACCTTCCTGGAGATCGCTCCGATCATCACCTATGACTTCATCGAAGGGGAAGCGCTCATCGGCAACAAGGACCTGACGCTGTCCGAGGTGACCAATTGGGACCTTCGCTGGGAGTGGATTCGCTCGCAAGAGCTCTACGCACTCAGCTGGTTTCGCAAGGAGATCCGAAACCCGATCGAAAAAGAAACCTTCGGTTACCTGTCGCGCGACTACATGTTGGCGGTCAACTACCCCGAAGGTAGCGTTCATGGCATCGAGGCGGAGTTCCGTCGCCGGCTCGATTTCTTGCCCTGGCCCGGCGAACACCTGACGCTGATCATCAACTACACGCGCATTTTTTCCGAGGTGGAACTTCCGGAGGCCCAACAAGTCAGCTTGGCGGAGCACGGCATCGAACGCACCCACCGGGACATGGAGGGACAGCCAGACTATCTCTTCAATGTCGGCATCATGTTGGACTTCGAACGGACCAAAACCTCGGCAGGCTTGTTCTATAACCGACGCGGCGAGACTCTGCGCGCAGGCGCGGCCGTGGGCGATCGAGGCGCGCGCCCTGACATCTACATTCTCCCGTACGGCAGCTTGAACTTTACGCTTAGTCAAAAGCTCGGGCCGTTCACTTTGGGGTTGAAACTCTCCAACTTGACGCGCGAGGCTCCGGTGGAGGTGTACCGCCTGGTCGGAGCCCCAGATTTGACCCGACGGCAATACGCCGCCGACGTACTGACTTCTTTTTCCATCAGCTATGAATTCTGAGCTCAACGCCATGAGGTGTCGGAGGCGGACCGCGCTGCAAGCCTGCGTGGGGGCGGCCGCCATCGGATGGGCGTCCCTCGCCAGTCCGCAGGAATCCGCGCAGGATCTGCGCACGGCCCTCGAACGATGGATGGAGGCGCGCCGGTTGGCCTCGGTCGAGCGACGCGAGTGGCAGCAGGCGCGAGAGTTGATGAAGGACCGCATCGAAGCCTTGTCTCGCGACATCGAGGCATGGAAGGAAAAAATTACCGAGGTCGAATCTGAAATTCAAAAGGCCGATCGCGAGACGGAGGAGCTTCGCCAGAAGCGCGACGCTCTCCTAGGATCGCTTCGAGCGGTTCAAGAGGCACTGCCAGGCCTCGAGCGCCGCGTTCGAGAGCTCCTTGCACGCTCTCCTCCCCCGCTTCGCCAGCGCGTCCAACCGCTTGCCCAGCGGGTCCCGGCCGATCCGAGCGCCACACGGCTGTCGGTTGCGGAACGAACTGGACTCCTCATCGGGATCCTGAACGAAATGGACAAGTTTGCACGTGAGGTCTTGGTAGCCAACGAAGTGCTTGATCTCCCGGACGGCACCAGTGCGGAAGTCACCGTGCTGTACTTCGGGATGGCTTGCGCGTGGTACTGCAATGCCGCGCGCGGGTTGGCCGGGATTGGGTGGCCCACCGAGTCGGGGTGGACTTGGGTGCCGCGGGACGAGTTGGCCACGGACGTCGCGCGCGCGATCGCGATCGCGCGAGGCGAGCGCGCGGCCGAATACGTGGTATTGCCGGTGGAGGTGCGGTGATATGCGCGGTGTGCGATTGGTGGTGGGCACGCTGCTGATGATCGTCCACTGGGCGCACGGCGAGACGAACCGCCCGACGGAACCGATTCTACGGCGGCTCGATGAAGCGATGGCCGATCTAACGAGCGTGCGAGAAACGATCACCGCCGAACGGGTGCCGCTCGCGCGCGAGTTATCGCGCTTGGAGGACGAGCACCTTCGCGTGCGTCGCCAGTACGACGCGGCTCGAAAAACTCTAGACCAGAAATCGTTGGAGCGAAGCCAAGTCGTTCAGGAGACACGGCGTCTCGAACAGGAACAGGCCTATCTGATCAATTTGTTCTCTGAGTACGCGCGGAATTTCGAAGGTCGCCTCCACCTTGCGGAGGTGGAACGCTACCGGCCGGTCTTCACCCCCGTCCAAACAACAGCCGATGCCGCCGAGCGCACGGCCCCGGAGGCGTTTGCCGCATCGCTCGCGTTGGTCCAGACATCATTCCGCCGCCTCGAAGAGTTGTTGGGCGGCGCGACGATGGAAGGCCGCGCGGTGGCCGAAGACGGTACAGTTGCGCCGGGTCGTTTCGTGCTGCTGGGCCCGGTGGTGTACTTCGCCGCAGATGCGACTCCGCTGGCCGGCGTCGTGGAGCAGCGGTTGGGTTCCACAGAACCGACGGTGTTCGAGTTCGCTCGGCCTGAATGGGCCGAGTCCGTGCGGAGCTTCGTCGCCGCCGGCGCGGGGACCGTCCCGGTGGATCCGACCCTGGGGTTGGCGCGAAAGATCGAGCGTACACAGGAAACCTTAGTGGAGCATATCCGCAAGGGCGGACCGGTGATGGTTCCGATCCTCACGTTGGCCGCCCTGATCGCACTGGTCGCAATGGTGAAAGCCTTCACGCTTTTGGCAGTTCGCGTTCCTCACCCGAGATCACTGCAGGGTTTGCTCGACGCGGTGCGTCGCGGCGATTGCGAGGCCGCGCGAGCGCAGGTGGCTCGGATTCGCGGCGTCGGCGGAAAGATGTTGGCGGCCGGTGTAGCGGCAATCGGAGGCTCTCGCGACTTGATCGAGGACGCGATGTATGAGCAGGTCCTCGCGGCACGGTTCCGCTTTCACCGTGGGCTCCCTCTGATCGCAGTGGGTGCTGCAACAGCTCCGCTGTTGGGTCTTTTGGGTACCGTCACGGGCATCATCTCCACGTTCAAGCTCATTACCGTGTTCGGTGCTGGAGACGTCAAGATGCTTTCTTCGGGCATCTCAGAAGCATTGATCACGACCGAGTTTGGGCTGCTCGTCGCGATCCCGTCGCTTTTAATTCACGCGTTGTTGTCTCGGCGAGCACGGGCGCTGGTGGATCGCATGGAACAGCTGGCCGTGATGTTTCTCGGCGCTACATCTGCCTGTGGAACCGAGAGACAAGGTTCGGTGACGGCGGACGCCGCAGCTGTGGCCACTGTGCCGCTCGATGTGCAGGATCCGGTAGTGGAGGAACCCATGCCATGACGGACAGCACGGTTTGGATGGAGATGTTCCAGAAGCTCCACGCCCACGCGTGGCCCATCTGGCGTTCGGGTGGTTGGGGTATGGTGGCGCTGGCGGTGAACGGATTGGTGTTGTTCGCCACAGCGGCTCGCCTGTTGTTCGGGCTCTCCCGTTGGGGTGCTTTCGGCGGGGCCGAGCGCGCCTGGAGGCGCTGGAAGCGGGACGGTCCCCGGGTTCGAGGACGCCTCGCCAACCTCGTCGCGATGGCGATGAAGTACGGATCCCCCGCCGCAATCCAACATATCTTCGCGCACGTGCACGCGGAAGAAGTCCGGCCGTTCGGTCGAGACCTGGCTGTCATGAAAGTGGCGGTAGGTGCGGCACCTTTGCTGGGGCTGCTGGGGACCGTGACCGGTATGTTGACCACGTTCCGCGGCCTAGCGACTGGTGGCGGAGGACAACAAACCATGGAAATGATCGCGCGCGGAATTTCCGAGGCGCTGATTACGACCGAAACCGGGCTGGTGCTCGCGCTGACCAGATTGGCCTGTCAGTACGTTCTGACTCGTCTGCACGAGCGGTTGGACGCGTCGCTGGCCCATCTGGAAGTCCTTTGTCTTCAAGAGATTCGTACACCGGTCCGTAGCGAGCCGATAGAAGTTCCTTTGCTGGCGGTGGCGACGGAGCGAGCTGCATGAGTCGGTTCCGAACATTGGAGTACGAGGATTCGATCAGCGGGATTGATATCTCCCCGTTGATCGACTGCATCTTCATTCTCTTGCTGTTTTTCATCGTGACGACGACCTTTGTCGAAGAAACCGGCGTGGAGGTGGATAAGCCGCAGGCGGCGAGTTCCGCGAAATTGGAAAAGAATAGTCTCCTGCTGGCGATTACCGCATCCGGTCAAGTCATCTATGGCGGTCGGGAAATCGGTTTGGCCGGAGTTCGGCCTCTGGTGAAACGCATGCTCGAGCGGGAGGACTTGCCGGTCATTCTGCAAACCGATCAAGCCGTGCCGGCGGGCTTGTTGGTGCGTGTGATTGATGAGGTCAAGCTTGCGGGCGCGAGTCGCGTCAATATTGCCACGCGGCCTCGAGGAGGTGAATGAACGGTGGCAGGGCCATGGCGACGACTCGTACGTTCGGTGTCTTGGTTGGGCGCTCGGATCGCGGGTCTAGGGTTGGCCGCGCTCACGACGTGGAGTGTCTTCATGTTGTTGCCTTTACTCGAATTGGCAACTCATCCCAAACAGGACGAATTGGCCATTCGAAATGTAGACACGGCAAATTTACCGCCCCCTCCCCCTCCGCCACCCGCCGAGCCTCCCAAAGAGTCGGAGCCGGAGGAGTCGCCTCCCGAGTTGTCCGAGCCCTCGCCGTTGATGGATTTGTCGGCCTTAGAGATGGCGCTTCAGCCTACCGTCGGCGATGGGGTGGGAGGATTAGCGATGCGATTGCCTGGAATGGCCGACGCGCAGGCGAGCTCCGAAGCGGCCGAAGCGATTTTCTCCGCCAGCGAATTGGATCAAAAACCCCGAGCGACGGCCCAGCCTCCCCCCGAGTACCCGGCCGACCTTCGGCGCCGCAAGGTGGAAGGAACGGTGGTGGTAGTCTTTACGGTAGACCGCAATGGTCGGGTCGTCCAACCGACGATCGAACAGTCGCCGCATCCCCAGTTGGCCTCCGCGGCTCTCGCGGCCGTCCGCCGTTGGAGGTTCGAGCCTGGACGCAGACAAGGGCGTCCGGTTCCATTCCGAATGCGAGTTCCCATCACGTTTCGAGCGCAATGAAACTATGAATCGGCGTGTTCCATCCATGACCCTCGTGCGACCGGTGGTGCGATGGGTGCTATACGTGGGGGTCACTACGATCGGCTGGGCGGCCCCGGCGACGAACTCTACCTCCTCGACTTTGAGCACAAACGAGCTCGACGCTCTGGCCAGGAGTCTGTGGCGACACCCCCAGTTCCAGCGTGAATTTTTGGGCACCTACGGCATGCGGTCGGACGTCGAACCGAAGATGACCCTCGAAGAGCGCCAATTGCTCGAACGAGCCATGGCGTTGATGAGCCAACCCAGAGGACGGGACGCCGCCCGAAAGCTTCTGGAACAATCCACGGGGCCGAGGTCCAGCGCGATTTTGGATTTCACAGTCGGCAATTTGTACCTTCAGGCGGACCAAGTAGATCGCGCCGTGATGTGGTACCGCCGGGCGCTACTCAAGTTCCCTTCGTTCTTGCGGGCGCACAAGAACCTAGGGTTGGCCCACTTGCGGCGAGGAGCGTTTGCCGATGCGATCGAGCCTCTTTGCCGCGCAATCGCTTTGGGCGCATCTGACGGAATGACCTTTGGGCTTCTGGGCTTTGCGTACACCCAGAGCGATCGGCCGGCATCGGCGGAAAGTGCTTACCGAATTGCGATTGTTCTACAGCCTCAAGTGGAGGAGTGGTGGTTGGGACTGGCTCGTTGCTTGTTCCGACAGCGCAAGTACGAGGATGCCGCCGGCGTGTGCGAGGAACTAATCCGGCGGGATCCCAAGCGCTCCGAGTTTCGAGCCCTCCTTGCCAATGCTTGGCTCGGGCAACGTCAGCCGCTCAAAGCCGCCGAGGTGTTCGAGTGGATGGACATGGACGGGTTGGCCACGGTGGATTAGTTGTTCACATTGGGGGACATTTATGTCAACGAGCGATTGTTTGACTTAGCGGCCGGCGCTTACCTGCGGGCGCACGATCGCGGGGGAGAACCTTCGAACGCTCGGTTGTTGCAAGCGGCCGAAGCGCTCGCCGTACGTGGGGCGTACGACGAAGCCGCCCAAGTTGCGGCGCGGTTGGCCGAGCAGAACCTGCAGCAGCTGGGCACGAACGCCTTGGTGCGACTGCACCGGTTGCGTGCTCGGTTGGCGGCGGCGCGGGGAGAAAGCGATGCCGAGCAGATTCGCTGGCTCGAGCAGGCGCTGGAGCTGGATCCAATGGACGGCGAAGCGCTGCTACTGCTCGCTCAAAGGTATGCTGCGGGAGGCGACATCGAACGTGCCGTGTTGGCCTTGGAGCGAGCGGCCAACATCGAGTCGGTGGCAGCCGAAGCGTGCCTGCGTCATGCGCAGTTGCTAGTGCGCCAACGTCGGTACGCAGAGGCACTTCCGTTGCTCAAGCGTTCGTTGGAACTGCGGCCCCGCGCAGATGTGTCCAAATATGCCGAGCAGGTGGAAAGACTGGCGAAGCCAGATCGCCGAGAATCCTAGTGGTGAACATGCCGATGGAGCCGAATGAAGAAGAGACAAAGAAAGGAAAGAAACCCGATGCGTACGCGACTCGAACTGACCATAGTAGTGGTGGCTAGTCTGGTGTGCGCGGGTAGGGCTGCCGAGCCCTCCGACTCCGCGCAGGACTTGGAAGCGGAGCTCCTGGAAAAGCCCAGTGAGCCCATTCAAGCTTCCTTGTGTATCCGGGCTGCGGACGTGGCGCACTCGCACGATGCGTTGCAACACCGTGCCGATTACAGTGATCAAACTCGCCGTCATTGGCAAGACGGCGATACCTCTGGTCACGGATGGGGCTTCACGTTGTCGCTGCGCCAGCATCCGGGAGAACTGACGTTACGGCGCGAGCGCCTGCAACACGACTGGGACGCCGAGCACGAACCCAACAGCTCGCACGAAGTGAATACGAAGCGAGACGATTGGGAAATCCTCTACTGGCACACGGAGTACGGAACCGACGACCTGGGTGAACGCGGAGCGTGGGGATGGATGGTTGGTGTGCGGTACATCTCGTCCCGCAAAACCCTGTCGATCCGTGAAGGACAGGCGCGCTTGGCGAAGGCCGATGATGTGACCTGGAAGCTGGTCCACGGGGGCTATTGGGGTGTCTACCGCCCCGCGGGCTGGCACGCGCGGGCGTTCGGGTCGCTCGGGTTTTTCTTCGGCGAAGTCGATGGGCTCGCTCGCGAAGGCAACGACGAAGAGCGCGACGGCCGAATCCGTGAACAGTACTTGGGGGACCAAGGGTTGGCCTATGGAATGAACCTATGCCTCGGAGTGGGCATCGACCTTCTTAAATACGTGCGCATCAACTTCGGGTACCGTCGCGAGTGGTTGTATTCCTTCCAAACCACCGACTCGGGCGTGGCCGTGTTCCCAGATAACGATGACGCGTTATTCATCGAAAATGTCTCCGGACTTTTCGCGGAAATCGGCGCGCGATACCAATTCTGACCGGACGTCCCGACCAGACTACGCCGCCCCTTTACGCGTGCTGATTCTGACGTCCGATCCCGCCGCCGCGAAATCGTGGGAGTATGGACTACAGCGTGCGGGTTTCACTGTAAAAATTGTGGACCGCGACCGCTGTACGGCGGAGGAAATTTGGGCCTGGCGAACCGACGTACTGCTGTTGGACGTCCGCCAGGCTAACCCGGGGCTGTGGCGTCGGTGCCGGAGTTTTCGCAATGATCCGCGCTTGATGTTTGTGCGGATTCTTGCGATCGGAGCACCTCGAGACTCGGAAAGTATCGCCGCCATTCTGGCTGCAGGTGCCCACGATGCGCTGCCATATCCGTGCGCTCTCTACCAGATTGCCAGCCACATCAGCGGGCTGGCCGTCTCCCGGGGTGAGTCGGACGCCAAAGACTTGAAGGTGGGTTCACTCACCGTGAGTCCAGGTCGCGTGCGCGTGTTTGTCCGCAGCCAGCCGGTCGCAGGAATCCCCTTTCGAGCATTCCGGATCCTTCAAGTGTTGGCCAGCCAACCCGGGCGTGTGTGGACACGCGAACAAATCCTCGAAGCGATCAGTGACGGGTTGACCCGTACTTCCTCCAGAACAGTGGACGTCCACATTTCACTGCTTCGGCGCTTGTTGGCAAGTTGGAACGGTCAAATCGAAACAATCCGTGGTGTGGGCTACCGCTTACTCCCCGATGAACCTGAGAAAGGAACGGCCCCGGTCTCAGACAACCCACCGGCATCTCGAAACTGCGCCGCAGATCGAACCTCGTCTCGACCTCGCGTCCACTGAGTAAAGGAAGCACACGTTTGTTGCTGGGCTCAACCTCGGAGCTCTGCGACCGAATCGCACCGACTATCTTCAGCATTGGTGGGCGACTATTTTGGGAACCCTGTGCGCCGCCTGGTGAAGATGCCATCGGGTCAGAGTCTTATAGTCTTCGGGCACGTTATTCCTGTGGCCCAGCGCGCAGCAGACGGGGTTGGTGAGGAATTCGAAGAGGCTCCAACGCTTTGACCGAAAGCTATGCCGGATACGGAACAGCCGTCCGCGATTCGTTGTAGGCGTGTGAGTGCACTCCACTCTCTCGTCTGGTCTGGATGAGCCTTCCTATCATGTGCAATCTGAAGACCCACCGGTCCACCCAAAGCGCAAAGCCCTATGTGGGCTCACTGAATGCCCGCTTTTATCATTCTGGTGGTAGTGTGGCATGGGGAAATCCGACCGAGCCATTTGACGCCCACTCGTCGGAAACGCAGACTATCCCATCATGCGCCAATCCGCATTTTGGCTAAAAGCGAGCATAAGCCTGATCTTTTTTGCTGTCCTTGTTCGCTGGTTGCGCGGACACGACGTACGAGCAGTGCTCCGCGGGACCGATTGGCGGTTTTTCATCCTTTCGCTGGCGATCATTCCTGTCATGGTCGGAACCAGTTGCGCCAAATGGTACCTGCTGCTGAAGGTTCAAGGACATCCGGTGCCATTCCGCACCTTGTTCCGTTATTACCTCGTCGGCTACTACTTCACCAATCTGCTGCCCTCCATGGTCGGCGGCGACGTCGTCCGGTGGTGGTACTCCGCCCGCACGATTGGGAGCCAGGCGGATGCGGCAGTGGCAGTCTTTCTGGAGCGCGTCACCGGCATTGTACTGCTGCTGGCCCTGGTCATCGTCGGACCCTTGGCATCTCCTGGGCTCTACCGCCATCCAGCGATTTGGATCCCGGCCCTGGGCGCAGCGGGCGCTCTACTAGCCTTAACGTTGCTGGCTTGGGCAGGCTCTTCGATATGGAAGTTCGTCAACCACTGGGCCGGCCGAGGTGCCCCTGACCCTCACCCAGCGCAAGACGTGGGAGCCAATGCCGGCAGCGTCCTATTCCGGGAAAAACTGCTGTCCAAACTCGCGCGCGTTCAACGGCGCCTTGCGGTCGGTGTAGAGGTCCTCCGGCGCGACCGGCGGGTGGGATTGGCCGTGGTGGCCTGGACCGTCGCGTTCTACATGCTGGCAGCCGTGAACGTCTGGTTGGCGTTTCGCACATTCGGACCTGCACCGAGTCCACTGCGAATCCTGGCCGTTCTCCCCACCGCTTTGACGGTCGCGATGATTCCGGTGACGCTCGGGAGCCTAGGCATTGCTGAGACATCCTATGTATTCTACTTTTCTTTGGTCGGATTGTCCCCGGCGCACATCGCCGCCATGGCACTGTTTCTTCGGTTCAAATTGATTCTGCTGGGGATTGTGGGGTGGTTCGTGTACCTCGGCCTTGACGTGCGGGTGCACTCGGCGGACGTTCAAAAGGTCAACCCATCGGACGCGACTTGGTGAAAGTTCCATGGGCAACGAGAGCTTGGGTTGCAGGGGCAGTGGGAACCGCCCTCGGCCTAGCTGCGCTCGCAGGCTGGAACGGTGAGTGGGCGCATGGGGGTTGGTTCGCCTGTGTGCCCATGGCTGCGTTGGCGGCGGCCGTCTGGGAACTCGCAAACAAATGGAAAACCGCCGCCCGAGACGTACACCGCGCGCGGGCGTTCATTGCCGCTGGCTGTCTCTGGGCGGCGTTCTGCCTGTGGACGCTCCCCGGCACCCGAGATCCGACCGGCTGGTTCGTCCGCTGGTGGCCGGCGCATGGAACCGTACGGCAGATTCTGGCTAGCGGGCTGTTTCACTGGACGCTTATCGCCCTCCTAGTTTGGTGGGCAGAACGGCGCGGGGACCTTCTCGGGGGGCTACACCGGGCTAGTTGGGTGCCTGCCATCATCGCATCCCTCGGTGCGCTCGTCGTCTTCCTAACGTCCACCGCAGGCCGCCCACTGTACGGCGACGATCACCCCTCGTTCTTGTTCCGACTTTGGACCTGGACACGCTCATGTCCCTGGCCGGTGGCTTGGGTGCCATTCTGGAACGCAGGGACTGTCGACGCTTCTCCCGCGGCGTCGGGCCTTCCGCTCCTTGGGTGGCTGTACTGGCCGTTGCGGAACGTAGTCGAACCGCACCGCGTGTACACCTGGATTGTCGCTGCAATGTTGACCATCCTGGTTCCGCTTTTAGCGGGTTGGTCGGTCGCCCGCCTGGGAGGAGGTCGAATCGCACAGGGCACTGCAGCGCTGTTGGCGCTCGTTCCGGCACAAGGCGCCATCCTCTGGTCGCTGCACTTCGGCACGGTGCCTTCGGTATTGTCGGCGGCGTGCAGCATGCCGCTGCTGGCGCTCCTGGTGCAGGTATGGCGCAATACTCAATTCGTCGCCGTACGCGCGTTGGGACTGGGACTGGCAGCCGCCGCGTATCTCACCTGGCCGGCGGCGACGATTCCGGCGACCACGCTAGGGATCGGGTTGCTCGCCTCGCCGCGACATGCGTGGCTACGCTGGGCGACGTGGCTCTTGGCCGGCGCTGTGGCGGCCATCTTGCTCGTGCCTAACCTAGTTGGACTTCTCAATGGGTCTCACGTGGCACAAGTCGTCGCCGTGCATCCAGCGCGAAACATCTGGGCCGAATGGCTGCACGGTTGGCAACGTGGATTCAGCCTGGTCCGCCAAACGCATCCGCTCCTTGTGTTTGTCGGGATCCTCGGTGGACTGTGGGGTGTTGCTGGACTAGATGAGTCCGTGCGGTATTGGGTTCGGTGGACCCTGGTCGGATGGTTGGCATGGGCCATGTGGGGAGAAATGATCTGGCCAGAGCTGCAGCTTGGGCGGGCCTCCGTGGCCTTGACCTACATGGCGGTTCTTCCGACGGCCCTGGCGGTCGAAGAGTTTCTGGTCCGGCGAGAAGGCCCGTCCATATTGCGCGCCTTGCTGATCTCCCTGTGGATTGTGACCGTACCTTCCGCCGTCGCACACTTCGGATCGAGGCTTTATGGATCCTACCGCACCATGCCAGCCGAAATCGAAGAAATGGCCTCATGGATTCATCACTCCGTACCGGAAGGTGCCCGAGTGCTGTGGGCCGGCGCGACTGTCCACGGAGTCGGCGGGGGCCACGTGGCGTATCTCCCCGTGCTGGCTGGCCGTCCCATGATGGCGTGTGACTACTACCACTTTTCGCCCCGGCAAGTCGAATACAACTACCCCCCGCGCGCGTTCCGCAAGACACCCAGAGACGTCTTCGAGTTCCTGGACCTCTACAACGTCGGCCTGGTCATGACGTTGGATGAGACATGGAAGCGGTTCTTCCGCTCCCATGCGGACCAAGTGGAAGAATTGGCTGCGTTCGGGCGGTCCGGCCGAATCGCGGCATTTCGTCTGAAACGGCCCGCCCCCGGGCAATTCCTGAATGGGCACGGTCATGTCGTCGAGCGCGTGAATGGGCTGGACGTGACCGTGGAAGATCCCAGCCAGCCGGTCGTTCTGCGGTACAACTGGGACCACCGGTTGTTCGTGTCTCCGCCCGCCGAACTGCGGCCGTTCCCAGTGTCCCACGGCGTTCAGTTGATCCAACTTCATCCACGGGGACAGCGCACCGTGTGCATCCGGTGGTCGCCATTCTACCACCACAAGACTGAACCAACGCTCTCCACAGCAAGTGACGCTTAATGATTGCGCCCCTCCTTCCACGAGGATGCCGTTGGGACCGTTGGCAGTGGGTGGGACCACTGGTGGTGGGTGCCCTAGTTCGATGGCTATATGCCACACAGGTGTTTTGCTCGACGTTCGACACGGCAGTCGTCGGCCTAATGGCCATGCACATCTTGCACAACGGCGAACGCCCTCTGTTCTTCTATGGGCAATCCTATTTTGGCGCGCTGGAAGCCTGGCTAGCCGCGGCGCTGTTCAAGCTGTTCGGCATCTCAGAAGAAGTCCTGACCTTGGCCGCGATCTTGCCTTCGCTAGCATGGATTTGGCTGACGGGACGGCTGTTTGAAGCATGGCAGGGGCGCGTCGCCGGGCTCGCGGCGGCTTGGTCTTTGGCGTTGCCGGGGTGGATCGTCTTGCACTACTGCGTGGGCACCTACGGTGGTTATCCAATTGCGTTTGCGCTGGGAACCTTCGTTCTCTGGCAAGCCGTATGCATCTACGAACAGTGTCCCCATAGCATGGCGCTGCTTCGCCCGGCCATCTTGGTCGCTTTGGCCGCTGGACTGGCCCTTTGGACTCACCTCATCAGCCTGGCCTACTTGGCGCCGGCCGCCATATTGATTGCCGCAGCCTTGGCTCGCGCCCATTTCCGATGGTCCACACTCTGGCCGTGGCTAGTGTCGGCGCCTCTCCTAGCCTTGGGACTTGTTCCCTACCTCGCGGTCGCAGACATGTCATCCTTCGATGTTCGCACCGTCGTCCTGGACCTAGCGGTCTGGTGGTACAACCTCAAAGGGCTCACCCGTCGGCCGCTTCGGCAACAGTTTCTCTACGACCACATCACACCGGTCGCGAAGTGGTTCGCCGTGGGGCTGTCGGCGCTGTTGGCGATTCTTGTCCTGGTCAAACTCTTTGAAGCCCCTACGCGCAAGGCGCGTGGACGCTGGTGGTGGCCGTTTGCGTTTTGCGGGTTGTTCCTGGCTCAATATGTGCCTCACAAACTGGCCACAACCAGAGCCCCTCGGTACGCGATCCCACTTTGGACGACTCTGCTCGCCACGGGGCTCGCTGCAGCGGCCACCGTCCAGGCACGCCACTGGCGCTGGGTCGGACGACTCGCGCTGGGGATGTGGTTCACGTATGTGGCCGTTCATACCGCCGGGGAAATTCAAGTGGAGCGGCCCAAGCGTGCTCGAGAACTTGCTCAACGACAAGCCGTCGTCGCAGCCGCGCGCGCCGCAGGTCTTCGAACGGTGTCCATGGTGGATTCGGATCTGGTTGCACACCGCGGTGCGATCTACACATTCACAGCGCTGGGCCGGCCCATATTCGTCAACCCCTACACCGAACGACATCAGCCCTCCGCAACGGCCGCGGAGCGCGACGATCGCGAGGGGTTCCTCGTTCACCAGGCACATGCGGCCCACGTCCGCGAGGCTCTCCGCCGACTCGGGGCCATTGGGTCGGAAATTCCGGTCGCCGACTCACTTCTCATTTTCGATGTTCGAGTTGCGCCCGTGAGCGGACGGGCCGTCCTCCCCGATCGCCTGCGCGTGCGCACGGCCGATGGACGATGCACCTTTGCTCTCACGGACCGGTGTCTTAGAACCTCGTTGGACCTGTGTGAAGCACGCAACCGGACTTTGGAAATCTCCATCGAGCCGCCGGCGAATCTACTGGGGCTGCACCTCACCGGCCCCACATGGTGCACTGTCGCTCACTGGCCTCGTGTGGCGCGGTGCGAGCTTGTCGAACCGAACAGTCGTACCACCGTCATTGCCAACGCCACGCACGCGGTTGCACCTGCTTGGACCGCAGGACCCCGCGTATACCTGCTCGGATATGGGGGTCACATCGAGATCCGATGCTCACAACCGGTCTGCACTTCGTGCGTGCGACTCGAATTCGAATCCGTGAAAGACGGGGTCGGTGTAGGCGAATGCACAGTGTCTGAAATCTTTCTGCGGGAAGTCGCGGACAACTCCATTCGCGCCTGGGAATTTTGGCCCGAGGCACTCCAAAGGCTGGCCGATCTGGCCGACGCATGGAAGCTGGAATTTGTGGTAAGCGATCGCTGGTTGGCCGCACGCCTCAACGAAGAGTCCGACCAGCGCCGGGCCAGCTGGCGTGCGTTCCCGAGGTTCAACCCCAGATTTCTCTCGGCCTGGCCACCCCGGCGGATTGCACCCGCGCGCGGGTTGGGCATCGTGGTACCCGAAGTGTGGTCCGATGAACTCGCGCATGTACTTCGCCAAACATGTCCGCAAGCGCAGTGGGAACGTACCCACATCGGGCCATGGGTCCTGTATCGGTTTCCCGAAGCCCCAGCGGGCACGGGGTTAAATCCCGACGGGCCGCTGGAATGGGAAGGCACGTTTTTGCTGCGCCGAACTTGCGCCAACGACAGCGCCGATCAGCCGGGCCACAGCAAGATATCGAGCCACTGACGCCCGGCGGATCCCAGGGTCCACGCACCGTTGGCTTTGGCGACTAGTCGCCGCCCATTCCGGCCCAAGACGGATTCGTCGACGCGCACGACCTGCGGAGCGCGACCCCGCATCTCCGACGCTTCGGTGTCACTCGTGCGCGCCCGGAGCGGCACACCGCCTTCAGAGACTTCCAAAATCCACGGCCGGGGATCGAGGGGTTCGACGTGCCAACACGCGGCATACTCTGCAAAGTAGTTCGGCCGCGGGGCGCGGATCGAAAGCTCGATGGCGGTCGGTGTAGCCTCCGCCCAATCCTGAAGCCGGAACACGACACCTGCCGCCTGGAGTCGATAGGGGACCAGCGGGTCCAGCCCCTGAAGGTTCCAACCGTGATAGAGACCGTGGTCTGGTTTGAATCGGTGCCGGCGATACCAAGTGGGAAAATTCTGGTTGAGAATTACGCCGACCTCGAAATGCAAATGGGATCGCTCCACCGGAATGATGTGCGCGGGCGTGTGCCCCATCCGGCCCAGCCGTGCACCCCGTGCGATGGCTTGCCCCACGCAAAGGGTGCGCTCGATCTCGTCCAAGTGAGCATACAAGGTGTACACCGGTCCGATCGGATCTTGATGCACGAGCACGACATAGAGACCGTAGTTCGAGTCTCCGGCATGGCGGTTGATGTGCCCCACCACCCCATCCGCCGCCGCGTAGACGTCGTCGAGAGCAACCCCGCCGCGCCCACGTTGCGTGGGGGCAATGTCAATTCCTTCATGGAACGAGGGGACAATTTCCCGGCCCACCTGGACCGTGCGGACGGACCCGTACAGCGCCGACTCCAGTCGACCGGAGGCAGTCGGCATGTACACCGTGGGGTCGCCGGTGTCGAGCAACCGCTCTTGAGGCGTGGGAAACCCAAATACGATCGGTGGAACCCCCGCTAGAACTTGGGGCACCTCCGTCTCTTGAACTTCTAGAGGTGCCGGAGGATTGCCCGTTTGTGGATGCGCGGACCCTCGCCGGCCCCACCATGCCCCCAATGCGCCCGTCCCTAAAGCGAGCGCAGAAGCACCAGCTAGCCAACGTCGCCGCGGCCAAAGTGGCGCGAGTTCCGGTCCCTTCGGGGCCGAGGAATCCGACTCATGCGGCCGCTGTAAAATCCCGTATGACATGAATGCCGTTGTTTGCCGTCCTGCGCCACCCCCAACTCGATGGGGCGCGCCTCAAGTTCCGATCAATGGGACGTAATTGTGGGCGCCGCTACCGACGTGTCAACGCATGAGGGCCGAACGGTTACTACATGGGGGCTTCGCATGAGAGTTGACGTAGCATGCCGCTCGCACGTGGACACCGAAACCCAGGTCCTCGGTTCATTGCACATCGGTGCACATCCACCTGGCGTCCAAGGATTGGAGCCGCGCGATCACGAGTGTTCCAATCCTTGGAAACCTTGCCTCGACCTTGACCATGGTGGACTGCCGCGCCTCATGCGCCTGCCGCTCTCAAGCGCACACACCTTGGTGCTGGGCTAGCAACTTCACGATATCCGGCATCACGTTCGACCTTCGACGCAATTGGTGAGACGCCAACCCGCGATGGGAGGCCGGAACTGGAGCGCGAGCTTGCGAAGATTAAACGTCCCGGCTCCACCCCACGTTTGGCAATCGTTTGAGACGAATCTGGAGGGCGGATGTTTCGAGCGTACCGACCGTCCATCGGTCGACCAGGATGCACGCACGAGCGCGTCGCACCTCAGGCCTGGATCGATCCGAGCCGGGTCCGCACCAGCACGCCGGCCACACGGGACGGCCCTGTCACCGCACTCCGCTCGACAAATTGTCGAGGCGTTGTACGTTGATGCCAAAGGGCAGAAAGGAGTGCTCCGGCATGCAACACGCGGCGGATTGGATGCTCGAACTCATCCAACGAGATCTCGCACGGCGGGTGGAGGGCCCACGCCCCCCGCGCCATCCTCGCCGACCTGGGCACAGGTGCGCGCGACCGGTACTCGATTGTGGTTGGACACCGGCGACATCGCGGCCGCCGACGCCCTCTGGACTGCGGAGTTCGAGGCGCTGACGACGAACAACACGCTCCTCAACGCGGAAGTCCAAAAGGGCCAGTACGACAACCTGATTCGCGAAGCCGCCCATGCCCTCGCGGGCGCGCAACGTTCGGCCGATCCAAGCGAGCTACGGTTGGAAATTGCTCTGCTGCTCAACGCGGTGCACGGGCGACGACTCGCGGCCCGTTTCGGGGCGAAAGTCAGCGTGGAGTTACATACGGACCTGGCCCACGATGTGGAACGCTCCGTTCAGTTCGCGCGTCGCCTATTCGCGGTGGACCCTGAGCATTTCGTCATCAAGGTCCCCATGACCGCCGCAGGGTTGGTGGCCACACGACGCCTAGTGGAGGAAGGCATCCCCGTGAATTTCACCCTGGGATTTTCTGCGCGGCAAAACGTCCTCGCCACGATGGTCGCGCGGCCCAACTTCGTCAACGTGTTCATGGGGCGTCTCAACGCCTACGTGGCCGACCAGGGATTGGGCGATGGCCAAAACGTCGGGGAGAAAGCGACGTTGTCTACGCAGCGCTGGGTCCGGTGGTGTCGACAAACGATCGGAGTTTCCACTCGACTGATCGGCGCCAGTATGCGAGATGCTTCGCAGGTGGCCAAACTCGCCGGAGTGGACATCTTTACGATGCCCCCCAAGGTCGCCGCCGCCTACGCCCAAGCACCCGCCGAGGCCGTCGCGGATCGCACGAACGAGGATCCACCGGTCGTTTGGGCCGCCGGCATCACGGAGCGGCACCTCGCGGCAGATACGCTTTGGGATGTCCCGGACGAATTCGTTCGCACTGTCCGCCAACTCGCACAACGACGAATCGACGAACTGAGCCCAGACCTAATCGTAGTCACGCTTCGGTCCGCGGGCTTTGCAGATTTGTTCCCCGAGTGGACGCCCGAAGAGCGCCAGGAACTTGCCGATGGCGGGAAGATCCCGCGGCACGAAAAATGGCGCGCGGCACTGGAGACCCGCAAGGCCGGATTGGACGCATTGATGAACGCCGCCGGCCTCTTTAGCTTCATGGCCGACCAACGTGCCCTGGACGAGCGAATCCTGCGACTCATCGCCGCGGGCACTTCGTGACTTTGCGGCCATAGACCCGCCGACGCAGACCTCATCCCATTACCCATCGCGTCTGCGTTCGTCGCCCGACGTGTACGAGAATCATCCGTGACGAATTTCTACCAGTCCCACGGGTGTTCGTCCTGCAGCGCGGCTACAGTCCTCGGGCGTTGTACACTTTGGCCTGGTCCCGCCTCACTCAATCGGACTGGCT
>CAACVY010000045.1 GCA_900661335.1 uncultured bacterium
CCGTGCATTGAAGTTCCGCCCGGTGCGTTGACGGGTGAAGACGTGCCCAAATCCATTTGTTTCGCTCGCAGCGTTGGTGGACCGGTGCACGCGGTGACATCAAACTACTTGATCATCGAGATGGTGCCGCGCAGGGGTCATGGACCTGGTTCGATCGGGAGATTGCGCTCACCTCCGCGTTCCGCGTGAGGGACAGGGCCCGTCAATCCCTTCGCCCCGCAGAGCGCGTAGCAGATCTGACCCAGCCGCATCGGGATTGGACGTTCCACCAGTCGTCACCAACGGAATTGGCCGGCCCGCGCCAGGCTCGAGACGCGGGTACCCGATTCAGTTGTGCACAGCAACGACCAGGACGCCGTCTGAACCATACCGTGGGCATCACCGACGCGGCGACGAGGATTCCGGCAAGGGAAAATCGTCGGTTCGGAATGGCGACGCGGGCAAGCCAGCTTCGTTGTATAGATTGCAGGGCGGGTTATCCGCCCAGCCATATCGCACGGCCACAGGTTCCGGGACCTCGGCGGACCGTACGATCAACCGGTCTTGCTCGATGCGTCCCTCCGCCCACTTCCACACGCGGTCCGCGCCACACACCGCGAGCGAACCCACACGATCGCCTTTCGCGTGGAGTCCCTGGGCATAGTCGAACTCGATCACGATGGTTCCATCGCGTCGCTCGCAGCGACGGTACAAGGGGCCACACGGCACCACCTCCGAGCGACCGTACACGCCGTGCAGCGCCCAAGCCGCCAACCGCTCGCCCACTTCAGTCTTTCGAATCGGGTGGATGTTATCTTCTTGGCCCACGTCGATAGTGACGGCCAAGCCAGTCTTCGCCACCGACCTCACCACACGCAATTGTTGTTCGCGTAGGGCTGCCCACCCGCTGGCTTCCTCGACGGGTTCGGTTTGCGGCACCCGGAAGTTCGGCAATTGCACAATGCCGAAGAAAAACTCTTCTCCCCACAGATCCCGCCAAGAGCGGATTAGCGCGGTGAGCAGCTCTCCATAGTGCGCGGCGCGGGGCAACCCCGCGTTGGCCTCCCCTTGGTACCAGATCGCGCCACGCACCGGCACCCCCACCAAGGGAGCAATTCGGTTGTTGAACTGCACCGCGGCCAGCGTGGGGTTGTCCGCCGGCGGATGAGGTCGACGCAGATTCCGCAGCTCTTCCTGTTTGTTTTGAGCGAGCAGGCGTGCCCGCTTCGTTTCGTAGTCCTCCATAAGCTTGGGATACCGTTCGGCGTACGTGTCGCTCTCGCGCAGAAAGTTCGTGGCTACCGGCAACTTCTCCAACACCGGACGCGGGATCCACGCCTCCACGGGCGTTCCACCCCACGCGACCATAAGCAGGCCCACCGGCACGCCGAGTTCCGCGTGCAGCTTGCGGCCAAAGTAGAACGCCGTGGCATACCAGTTCAGCACTTGAGGCGACTCCGCACGCGACCACGAGCCCGGCATGTCCTCCTGGGGTGTCGCAGCAGGCTTGGCGGTGGTGGCAAACGCTCGCAATCCGGGCATTTGCACACCCGCGGCCACCTCTGCATCGGCCGACCCGCGCACCGGCATCGCCATGTTGGACTGCCCCGAGCAAATCCACACTTCGCCGCCGACGATATCCGTCACCCGCTGCGTGGCCACGCCATCCGTGACCAGCAATTCCGCAGTCTCCGCCGCACGCAAACTTGGGCCCGCAGCGCGCCATCGGCCCTCGGCGTCGGCCACCACCTGAGTGTGAACACTCCCACACTGAATCGTGATCGTCACCCCCGGCGCCGCCCAACCACGCAACGCCATGGGACGATCCCGCTGAACGACCATGTGGTCGCTGATATAGGAAGGCAGCCGGAGTGATTGACACCACCCCGCGAACGACCAAACGCACAACACACCTACCCCTGCACCGACACACCAACGGTTCATCATGAAACTCCTCGTGAAACTCCTTTGGTCAGGTCTTCCCACGATACGAGCGCATTGGCACCAGGTCAAACGCACGTAGGTCGATGGCGATCCTCGGCAGCGAGTCGAACCACGTCGCCGATCGCCTGCTGGTTGCCCATTCCCTCATTGAACGGGTGCATTCGCTCTAAGGACCAGGTTCCATGAAGGCCGAAGACTTCGACGCGTCCCGCTGGAGTTGGGTGCACCACATCCACATGCGGAGGCGTAGGCCTTTCGATCGCGCTCGCGCTTTCCACTTGACCGCTGCGCTCGAGGCCAACGCGGCACATAACGAGCCACGTAAACTCGTCAACCCGAAGAGCGCGCTTCTTCGAAATCCGCGCAGGTGTCCGTGGCATCCGTGTCGCGTCCATGCCGCGCACACCATTGACGGAAGGGATGGATGACGTAGTGGCGGCACCGCCGACACACCCGCGGAGGGCCCTCGTCCGCGAACAACCTCGGCGGCGTCGGTCGGTCCTCCTCGGAGAAAATGGACGGTCGACGGGGCGGGGAGTCGTCCTCGAGGTCGGCGGGGGCTTCCCAGCCACACTGGGTGCAGCGCAGGACCTCGCCCACGCGGCGGAACCCCTCATAGCGAGGCTCACGGATCCACATCGTTTCCTTTCCACAAGCCGGACATCGCTCCGCAGGCATACGGACAACTCCCTCAGGGAGGCGCAACGGCCAACAGCACCCACACGCTGATCCCCCAGCCCACCACGATGCCCAGCAGCGGGCGGTCCGTCCACAGCATGCGGTCGGGTTCGCCGGCCAGGTCGCGCGTGTGGACCAAGTGCAGGTATCGGAACAAGCCCGCCACAACCCAGGGCAATGTCCAGACCAGGTGGGAACCATGCTTGTGTACGGTCTGCTCCGCCAACGTGTACAGACCATACGAGACCACCGTAGCCGACGCCGTGACGGACAACAACTGATCGAGCAACTGCGTGTTGTATCCGTGCAATGCCGGCCGGTGCGTCGCCGCGTTCTCGGCCAATGCCACCCACTCGTGCCGCCGCTTCCCGATCGCGAGCAGCAATGCCAGGAACCATGCGCACAAGATTAACCACGGGGAGACTTCCACATGGAGAATCCACGCCCCTCCGGCCACCCGCAGCACGAACCCCGATGCCACCACGATCACGTCCCACGGCGCATAGTGCCGCAGCCCTGCATCGTAGGCCAACTGCAGCGCAGCGTAGGCCAGCAGCACCGCCACGGCGCGGGGGCCCAACGCCCAGCCGATCAGGAGCGCAATGCCCGCGAGCGCACCGGCCAGAGCCACCGCCGTGGAGGTAGACAACCGCCCCGAGGCCAGTGGACGCTGCCGCTTCCGCGGATGCGCGCGGTCGCGTGCCACATCCACCACATCGTTCAACGCGTACGCCACGCTCGAGAGGCCACAGAATGCAAAGAAAAACCCAAGCGCGCGCGCCAGCTGGGACGGATCGTTCCACTGGTGCGCGAAGACGACGCCGGCGAAGACCGTGACGTTTTTTGTCCACTGCCACGGCCGCAGGAGTTCGATGGCCGCTCGTCCAGTGCCGGTGGATCGCGCGTCGTTCACACGCTCACTCTAGCAAAAAACCGCCCGTCGGCCACGCGTGTGGACGTGTGGCAGGCGGCAGGCTCGGCTCCAGCTTTTCCAGACCGCTCTCCCACGCGGCGGCGCAGGCATCGAACCCCGCCACCTGGTCCAAGCCTTAGACGACCCCCTCCCGCGCGCTCGTTGGTTCGGCAAAAACCGTGTGCGATCGGTGCGCTCCTGGCAGCGGCATGCACCATGAGTTGTGCGCAGCGGAGGAACGTTCCGCGCTAAGGAAGCCGAATGCCGGCTTTTTGCAGGAATTCGCGCGCGCCGGGCGCCTCTCGGATGGGCCACGTGGCGCGGAGGGGATGCTGGTAGGGCCCAATGCGGTCCACCGGAATGGGCTCGAAGCCAATCTTGCGCGCGGGCGAATCCGGGCTCAATCGAAAGTCGTCTCGGTCAAGGTCCCGAAATTTCGGATCTGCCACGTACGAATGCAGGTCAAAGCCGAGCGCTCGCCACGATTCCCATTCGTCTAAGCGTTCGCATTCCACCAGAGTAATGTCGCTCAACGCCACGCGGGCAGAGGGGGTCCGCACGTCCACCCGTACGCGGAAGGCCGTCATGTCGGGCCGGTATCGCACTTCACCCGGTGCGGGCACGGCGATGAACTGTTCTAGATTTGTCCAGGTCCGTTGCACGCGCCACTCGCGTTCGCCACCGGCCCAGTAGTACGCGTTGGCCTTGTAGGATTGCAGCATCGCGGCCAAGACCACGGGCCCATCCAGCGAGCGCGCGCTGAATCTCAGGCGGTACAATGCGCCGGGTTTCAGCTCGAGATCGTCGGAGACGACCACGGCCGACTCCGCCTTCCCGGCCGGGTTGGTGCCGTGTCCGGATTCAATCAGAAGAGCTCGGCGGTCCTCACCCGATCCCGCGAGGCTCATCCGCGCGCCGATCACATGAGTTTGAAACCTCCAGCCCACCACGTAGTTGGACGCCGTCGAGGATTCGAACGAGCCGTGCGGCAGCAGATTTTCGGACCTCTCGCGCCCGCCGCGGAGGAATCCCGTCCGAATGGGCTGGCCGAACCCCCACACCAGGTTGGAGTCGGATGCGTAGGCATGCAGGGGGAGGTTCCGAAATCGGAAGAGGGCGGTGTGGGGGCTGCGCCATACCACGATGTTCCGGTAAAACTCGTTGCCCGTCATAATCGTGCCATCTGGCTGCACTGCGTTGGTGGGGTGGATGTGCATGTGGCGCATGGTGCGCCACACCGGCGACGTGATGACCATCTCGTAGTGCCGAACCATGGTGGGCAAATGGTTGGTCCAGTAGCGGTGCGTGGCGGTCCAGCCGCTGTACTCAATCATCTGCTGCCCACAATCCACGAAGATGTTGTTGAGGATGCGCGTGTCGCGGCCATTGTGAAGGTGGAGGGCCGCGCGCGGACATCGGGCCACGATGTTGCCGATAATGTCCACGCCGCCGGCGTTATCGTCCTGGTAGATTCCCCACGCGAACGCCGGCATGACCCATCGGCCGCCGTCGTTATGGAACCCCACCATGTCGTGGATGAAGTTGTAGCGGATCACCGAGCCCCGCGAGCCGATCCAGTCGCGGCCACCCGTGTAGGTGCCACCGGTGTCGGAGGTCTCGAGGTTCATGTGGCGGATGTGGTTGAACTCAATCACGATGTTTTGCCCATGGAATTGGATGCCCATTCGCGGGCCGTCGTGGATCAGGTTGTGCGCGGCTCGGTGCCCTACCCCAGACATGGCAATGCCGACCCCTTGCGCGTAGAAGCGACCCACATGGTGGATGTAGCAGTTCTCCACCGTGTGGCCGCCCGGCCTCAACTGGATGAAGTCGCCACCGCTGAGGAATACTCCCGAGGCGCCGATGTCGTAGATGTCGCAGCCGACCACCGTGTTGGACAGCCCTTGGAGGATGGCCACTCCGTGGTGACGGTAGTCGCCCACGCAGCGGATCGTGCAGGCGGCCACTTGGCAGTTGGTCGCTCGATCCAGTAGCACCCCGTGGCCTTCGCTGAACTCCAAGACGAAGCGCTCTAAGCGGATCCACGCGGCGCCCGGGTCGAACTGCACAATCGCGGGAGTGACCGGCACCCACACCGGCTCGGTGACGTCGCCCTCGGGTGGGATGAACCACAGCTGATGGCGCGTAGAGTCGAGCCACCATTCGCCTGGAGCGTCCAACGCACTCCGCACGCCGCGCACGTAGTAGCGGTCGCCCGGACGAATCGAATAGGAGGCGGGCTGGCCTAGCTTCACTTGGCGGCGCTCGGGATCCACCGCCACCACCGGCAGAATGTTGTTCCACCAGTTGTACCGCGGAAAGACGACCACTTCGGCTCCGGCCCACTGTTGCCAGTGGGATGCGTCGCTCGGCCGGTACTGAAACTCGTCCCGCCGTTCCCCGGGCACGTCCTGGTACATCGGGATGGGTGGACCGTCCACATAGGCCCATCCGCCCGCGTAGGGATTCTCTGGGTCGAAATTGGGCCACCGTGCCAAGATCATGCGTTGACCCCGGTAGAACACCTGCCGCGCGCGGCTGGTCTCGAGCCCACTGCCGCGGAGGTCGGCTATCCACATCGGCCCGCTAGATACGCGACACCAGTTCGTCACCGGCCGACTCCCACGCAACACGGTGCGGCCGCTGGCGTCACCTTGGATGACCAATGGACGGTCCGGCTTGCCCGAGTGACGAGGCCCCAGGCGAATCGGCTCGGACACGATCCACACGCCGGGCCCGACGCGGATCGTCCCAGGTTCCGATCCGGCTTGCTGTGCCACGCGCTCCAACGCCACGTGCAGGGACGCCAGCGGTCCGTCGCTGCGGTCGGGTTGCGGCGTGGCCAAGTGTCCCGACCATTCATCGCAGCCGTTGGTGGCTACATAGAGGACCCACTCGCCCGCGCGGCCGATCATCACCAACACACACGAGCCCACCCAGAGGGCTAACCGTGCCTTTTCAAGGCAACGTGGCTTCATCCTCGTTCTCCTTGGAGTTGTACCTAACGACCCACTGGCGGCGTGAGTGGCCGGAGTGGACTTTTCGCCCGGGCATCGTAGCCTGGTCATCGGGACGAGGCAATGAAGCTTCCGTCGCCCATTCACCCGTGGCGGTTGAGCATCCAACGCGCCGTGGAGTTGCAGCGCGAGCTGCGTGCCAAAGTTCAAATCGAGCGGCCACGCAAACCGTGGCGCTACGTCGCGGGGCTGGACGTCGCCTACATGCCCGCCGGCTTGGCTGCCGTGGGAGCGGTCGTGGTCTGGGATCGCCTCGAGGGCCGCGTGATCGAGGAACAAGTGGCCGTGCGGCGCTGCCATTTTCCTTATGTTCCCGGCCTCCTGTCCTTCCGCGAAGCGCCCGCGCTATTGGCCGCGCTGCGCCGCGTTCGCCGGCCGCCCGATGTGTTGTTAGTGGACGGCCACGGTGTGGCCCACCCGCGCCGTTTCGGAGTGGCGTGCCACTTGGGCGTGTGGACGGGCTTGCCCAGTGTGGGGTGCGCAAAGAGCGTGCTGGTTGGCTGTTTCGACCCGCCGGGCCCGAACCGTGGGGATCGCTCTGCGTTGATGGACGGTGACGAACGAATCGGCACGGTGTTGCGAACACGAGCGCGGGTCCGTCCAGTCATCGTGAGCGTAGGCCACCGAGCAAACCTCGCCGCGGCCGAGAAGCTCGTGTTGGATTGTTGCCGCGGCTTTCGGTTGCCGGAGCCCGCCCGTGTAGCCCACCAACTCGTCACCCGCGTGGCGGCCGGAATACCCGCGAAGGACTGGGCGTGGCCACCCAGAGGCCAGAATGGAGGCGGGGTGCGAGAGGCCGATCCGCAAGGTACGGTCGCTCAATAAGAATGCTCGCTAGAGAGAAACTCTTCGGTGATGGGATCCTTGAAGGTTCGGTACACCCACGCCTGATACGCGAGGACCGGGGGTAGGAAGACCAGAACCACTCCCAACATGATTTTCAACGTCAGCGGACTTGAGGCTGCATTGAATACAGTGATGGAGAACTCGTCCGACAGCGTGGACCTGAGCAAGTTGGGATACATGCCGGCGACGCCGAACAGCACGGCCCCCGCGATCCCGACGGCCGACGCCCCCCACGCGGCCCACCACCGTTGCCGAGCCATCCACGCGCGGGCACTGACCAAACCGGCCACCGCCAGGAGGGGCAACACCAGAAGGAATGGCCGGGACCCTACGTGCTGCCACAGTGGCGTTGCCCAGTAGGTGGCCGCAAGGAACGCGACCGTCACGAGGATCATCGGCACCCAAAGAATCTGCGCCGCGGCGACGGCTCGTCGGTGAAGATCTCCTTGGGCCTTGGTCGTCAACCACAGGGCGCCATGGACCGCGAACAGAAGCAGAAACAGCACGCCCCCCAGCCAGCCATAGGGATGAAGGAGGTCAAAGAAACCGGCTTGCATGTGGCCTTGACGGTCGATCGGCAAGCCGCGGAAGAGGTTAGCGAACGCCACCCCAAGCAACAGCGAGGGCACGAACGAACCCACCACCAAGCACGTGTCCCACACGCGGCGCCACGCGGGCGAATCCACTTTGTTTCGGAACTCAAAGGACACGCCTCGGAGAATGAGCCCGAACAACAACAGGAGTAACGGCAGGTACAACGCAGAGAACATGACTGCGTAGGCTTTGGGAAACGCTGCGAACGTTACGCCCCCGGCGGTGATCAGCCATACTTCGTTACCATCCCAGAATGGACCCTGGGCGTTGAACACCACTCGGCGGTCCTGTTCGGTACGGGCGATGAAGGGCATCAGGATGCCCAACCCCAGGTCGAACCCGTCGAGCATGCAATACACCGCCCAGGCCACACCCCACACGCCGAACCAGATAGTTTCCAACATCGCGTCGCTCCTTACCCACGGCCCTCAGGCGCGGGTCCTTTTCGTGCGAACTTGAACAACAGGTAGAAGTCAATCGCTCCCAGAAGGCCATACAGCAAAACGAATACGATGAGCGTGGCCAACACCTGGCTGGCTGGCACCGACGAGACCGCGTCGCGAGTCCGCATCACACCGTAGACGATCCACGGCTGCCGTCCGATTTCGGCCACGGTCCATCCGAGTTGGTTGGCCAAGTACGGCAGCGGGATCATCCAAGGCAAAAGCCTCAGTAACCGCGGGGAACTGAGTGGGGTCGAGCGGACCCATGTCGCCCAGCCCGCTACTAGCAGGAAGAACACCCCCAGGCCCACCATCGCACGGAACGACAGAAACACTGGTAGCACAGGGGGCCGATCCTCCGGCGGAAAGTCTTTCAGGCCCTTGACTTCGCCGTCAAATCGGTACGTCGCAAGAAACGAGAGCGCAGAGGGAACCGGCCACGCCTGGAACGCGTTCCGCTCATTGGATGCATCTGGCCACAGGAGGAGATACATCGGAACACGCCGGCCCGTTGTCCAGTGCGATTCCATGGCCGCGAGTTTTGCAGGCTGGGTGACAGCGAGATGTTCCGCACTCGCGTGCCCAGTGGCTGCCGCCGCGAAAGAAAATACTAGGGTCCACAACGCCGCAAGTCGGAAAGACTTGCTGAAGAACGGAACTTCGTTGCGGCGTACCAAGTGCCATGCCGATACCCCCAACACGAAGAACCCCGCCAGGATGTAAGCGCCAACCACCGTATGCAGAAACTCCAGAATCACAAACCGCTGCGTCACGACCGGCCAGAAGTTGACCAACTCCGCACGACCGTTCCGGATTGTGTACCCCACCGGATGCTGCATCCATGCGTTCGCAGCGAGAATCCAAAATGCAGAAAGGTTCGACGCGATCGCCACCAGCCAGATCGTCGTTGCGTGTAGCTTCGGCGAAAGCTTTTTCCATCCGAAAAACCAGACGGCAATGAACGTGGATTCAAGGAAAAACGCGACCGTAGCTTCGATGGCCAACAGCGATCCAAAAATGTCGCCGACGAATTCCGAGTACCTCGACCAGTTCGTCCCGAATTGGAACTCCAACGTGATCCCGGTGACGACACCCACGGCGAAGTTGACCAAAAACAGCTTGCCCCAGAACTTCGCCATCCGAATGTAGTCTGTGTCTCCAGTCCTCACGCCCACCGTCTCCATGATCGCAACGAGGATGGAGAGCCCCAACGTGAGCGGCACGAACAGATAATGGAAGTACGTAGCAACGGCAAACTGAATCCGAGACAACGTCAGAGTGTCCACGGCAGGTCTCCTTTCAAGTACGAACTCTGCGGCCTGCGGGTTCGGCGGCTCCGCGGCTCCTTGGCCCAAGTCTCTTGTCGCGCGGGTGGCAACACCGCGAGCACTCGCGGGCGCGGCATGCTCCAAACTCGATCGACCTTGCCCATCGGGATCTGAGAGTCATCGTGTGGCCCCTTGAACCACGGGGAAACGCGGACCTCAGTTCGGACTTCAGCAAATGGTCCTATAACGCTCCTCTCGCCTCCGGCCACCACGCCGTTCTTCCTCTCCGGGCCCAATACAATAGCCCCCACGGAAATCCCCTGCGCACCCTCCGACACGCCACTACGAGTGGTCCATGGCATCATATTCCCCGATCGGCGTCTAGATGTGAGCGGAATGATCCGCACACCACAACACACGTGCAGCGATGCGCGTAGCATTTGGGTAAGTTATAAGTCATCGGGCAATGTACTTCAGAATTCCCCTCAGTCAAGGCTCCCTTCCACAACTGGACGAGGATTTCACGACCGCATTGCGTTCCAGGACATGCCAGAATCGAATTCCGATTGCCCTTTTTCCAGGATGTTCCACGATCCTCGGATCGCGGGAGAGGCCCTCAAGCGAGCGTGAACCCAGCCCTGGCACCCCAGCTTCGGGCCGGAACGTCCAGGGCAGAACCGTCCATCCCGACAGCGTCTAGTCTTCGTGCTGCGCCGTCATGAGCCGAAGCAACAGGCGACAACCGTCCAGGTACTCCGGAATTGAAACGTACTCGTCCACGCTGTGAGCATTGTGTTGTCCTGCGCCCAGCGTGACCGTCGGGATTCCTTTCTCGTTCAGCGGATTAGCGTCGAGCCCTCCGTCCATAATGACTAACTTGGGGTCCAGTCCCAACGCGCGAATGGCTTGGGAAGCCAACCGTACCACCGGCGCACGACGCGAAAGACGGAACGCACGGTAGTCTTCCTCGCATCGGAACTCCACTCGGCCAGTTTCTCCACGAACGTTGCGCACCGAGCGAGCGGCCTGTTCGAATGTCCGACGGTAAGCGGCCGCAATTCGTTGCAAAAATGCAGCCGAATGACTACGGCATTCCCCGCGCATGACCACGCGGTCGGTAACCTGGTTGGTCGCTTCTCCGCCTTGAATGATGCCGACGTTGGCCGTTCCACCTCGTCCGCGTTGGATCCGACCAAACCATCCCTTTGCCGCCACGTTCGCGATCGCACGAGCCGCCGCCAACATCGCGCTGACTCCCTGCTCAGGGTGCATTCCGGCATGGCTAGAACGGCCCACAAACTCGGCTGTCCACCGGACAGCACCAATGGCGCCGATCACCACCTTGGCGGGATCGCCGGAGTCCACGTTGAAGGCTATGGCCGGATGGCCCAGGTCGCGAGGGCGAACCATCTTCGCGCCATGTAAACCGGTCTCCTCGCCCACGGTGAAGAGCAAGGTCAGCGGCGGATGGTCTCGACGCTCCCTCAATACGATCTCGGCGGCGGTGACGATGGCCGCTACGGCCGTCCGGTTGTCGGCTCGTACGCCCGTCGGGCCCTTGGCCACGATCCGATCGCCCCGACGTACCGGTTGCGCTCCGCGGCACAACGGTACCGTGTCCATGTGCCCCAAACACATGCGGCGACTGCCGGGCCGGGTTCCGGGCAAGGTCACGATCAAGTTGCCGATCGTGAACGGCGAGCCTAGACGCCGCGCCGCATCGTCCAACTTGATCGCACTGCGCGGACACCCCGCCGAGATCAGACGGCGTTGGACTTCCTCCGCCACGGGACCTTCCGCCCCGGTCAACCCCTCAATCCTCAGAAACGCCATCAGGTTCGCCAGTGCCCGTGCAACATCGAGATCCTCATGCCGTCGTGTCATGGTCGCAGCCCGCATGTGCGTGGAGTGAACAACATCCGAGCCCTTGACGCAAGCCGTTGCATCGGCCCGGCGCCGTCCTCTCACGATGGAGCTCGCGCCCGCCAGTTGCACAGGGGCGGTTGTTTCGCCCGGGAAGCGCTCGCTGGAAAGCGGAGGATAGGTCTTGCGCGAACCTTCGAGAGCCGTCAACATCGGGTGGATGCGTGAACTGACCGCCATGCCCACTCCCGATGCCTCGGCGCCTGGCAAAGAAAGTGGCGACTCCGGTCGTATCAAAGATGGAACAGTGTCTCCGAAGACGCCGAGGTTCGAAGCCGTGGTCGAAGAATGGCAGCGGCCCTTGTTGCGGTACGCCATGCGGGTCCTGCGGGATGCGGACGCCGCCCAAGACATCGTGCAAACCGCGTTCATGAGACTGTTTCAGCACTGGGACGAAGTCGCCGCCAGTCCGGAACGCATCCGGCCTTGGCTGTTTCGAACGGTCCACAATGCGGCGGTCGATCACATCCGCAAGGAAGAACGCCTCCGCAACGCCACCCAGCGAGCACTCCACGAACCCGCCGCATACGTCACGGATCCCCTTGGGGTGGGCGTGGAAGCCAGCACGAAGGACCGTCTCGAAATGGTTCGCGCCGCGTTGGCGCAACTCTCGGCAGGCGAACGCGAGGTTCTGGTGCTTCGACTCGAATACGGCTGGTCGTATCGCGAAATCGCGGACGCTACCCATCGGACGATCGGGAATGTGGGCTGTTTGCTTCACCATGCGGTCCGCAAAATCGCCAACTATCTGAAGTCCATCGAGGCTCGGGAGTCATGAACACTGAGCGCTCCTGTTCGCTGCCGGCGGAACAACTCACGGCGTGGTTGTTGGGCGAGCTCACCCCCGACGAGGCTCGAGCGGTCGAGCAGCATCTTGCCACGTGCCCACGTTGTCGCACCGAACTCGACGAACTTCGCTCCACGTTGAATCTCATCCGCGAGGCGTTGCAAACGGAACCATTGGAAGAAACGTTACGCGCCGACCGCCGACGGGCTCTTTCGCGCTTACGCCGTTCCCGCGGGGTACCCGTCGCCTTCCTGAAATCCCTCGCGTGGGCGGCGAGCATTTTCCTGACGCTGGTGGGAATTTGGTGGCTTCGCTCCGAAATGCCGGAACCGCCGGCGGCGACCTCCACCCGAACGGCCGATGCCGGCGTCCAAGACGCTGCCGCACTTCATGCAGGTCCGGCTGCAGAGGATCGTGCGAGTCCCATGGTCGCTCAGCGTGGCGGCGCAGCGGCGAAGCCGCTCGCTGAGGAAGTCGCGAAAGAAAAAGAGCTAGAGTCCAACCGTAGGAGGATCGCGGACGCCGAGAGCTCCTCTCAGCAGCGCAAGCTTGCGTTCCGAGGCCTTCGAGAAAGTGCCGACCGGCCGGCAGGGAATGGCCAGGCCGTTGCGGGCTCTTCTGGGATCGAGAAAGGTCGTGCCAGTCCTCGCGCCGCGGCGGAAGAGGCTCAAGTCGCCGCCGACAAGCTCGACCCCTACACCATCCACCGAGAGGTCGAGCGCCGCTCAGTCGAGCAATTGGCCGCACAAATTCATGGCCCGTCCGCGCCGGCCACGCCCAACCTGACCCGGGCTGCACCCCCTTGGGCCGCAGCACCGGCGGAAGGACCTAGCGCGAGCCGACGTCAAGCTGCCCTGGCGCAAGCCAATGGGCAAATGAACCTCGGGCATGGGTTAGGCCCGCAAGAGCATCCCACCAATGTGGCCCTGGGAGCTCGAGTCCGCACAGACCGCGGTGATGTGCCATCCGATGCGCTTCAACGGTTGACCGATGGCCAACGGGACCTTTCTTCTGCGGTTCGCCTCCCCTCGCCCACTCATTGGATCGAACTGGAGCTGCCAATTCGCGGCCGCGTTCGAGCTGTGGCGGTGTGGTACGAGCTGGCCGGGACGGCCCGGCCCATTCGATCGGTCGAGTTGAGCGAGCCACCGGCCTTTCAGTCTAGCCTACTTGTTTCAGCCACTGAGGCTTCGGATCTGGAAGGAGGAGAACAAGCTGGATCGGTCCTCCAGGCCGGCCGGATGAGGGTTCAACGTGTGTCCGTGCCCGCCACCACCGCGCGCTACGTGCGCTTGTGGCTGGACGAACGTGCAGGCGAACTTCGATGCGTGGAAATCGAGGTCTTCGGGGAGCCGCCGGAGGAATCGCCATAGCGCCCCGACCGAGGTTTCCAGTCACCCAACTCTTCTCGCTCCGTCGTGGGAGGGTGAGACCTCACGCTCGTACGCAGCGATCCCATCCACCGCCGCGCTCACCGCACCCGAGTTCCTGGCGTGTCGACTCGCAGAGAGTTTGGAGAGGGAGCCACGCAGAAGGTATAGTTTTCGGATCGAGGACCGAGTCATGGACACGACCAAAGTTTCCGAGTTAATCCGGCAATTGTTGGTGGAGTTGGGTGAGGATCCGTCGCGGGAGGGACTTCTTCGCACGCCAGAGCGGGTGGCCCGCTCGTTCGCCTTTTTGACGAAGGGCTACGCCGAAGATCCGGAGCAGATCATCAACCGGGCGATCTTTGCCACCGAGGCCAACCACATGGTGATTGTGCGGGACATCGAGGTGTTCAGCCTATGCGAACACCACTTGTTACCGTTCTTTGGCCGTTGCCACATCGGGTACATCCCGCACGGGAAGGTGATTGGCGTGAGCAAACTGGCCCGGATCACGGAGATCTACGCGCGACGGCTGCAAATTCAGGAGCGTTTGACGCATCAGATCGCCCGGCTGGTGATGGACCATCTCAAGCCGGAGGGAGTAGGCGTGGTTATCGAAGCGCGCCATCTATGCATGATGATGCGCGGGGTCGAAAAGCAGAACTCCGTGATGGTCACCTCGGCGATGCTCGGCAGCTTTCATAACTCTGCAGCCACGCGGAACGAGTTTCTCAGTTTGATTGGCCACCGTGCCCCGGGTGGAGTGTGAAGCCCCTGGAGAGTTGTGCGCATTACCGCTCGGACGCTATCGGCCGCGGCCGATTGTTTCCGGGCCCACGGAGGAATCGCAACGATCTCGGTGGCCGCCGACCCTGAGCGGCCTTCTGCGTAGCCACTGGGTGTAGCGGTCCACTCGGCGGGGCACGGGGTCCACGCCGCCCGGAGAGAATTCGAGCGTATTCCCATGGCAAAAACAAAACACTCGCCAGGTGGTCCAGGTCTTTCGCCGCGAGTGAGTGGGCCGGTTTACAATGCCATCGTGAACAACACCACAACAGCCAAGGCAGGAACGTTGATCGTGCGAAAGATCCGCCGAGGGGCTCGGTCCACCGGGTGGTCAGCGATGTAACCGCCAGCACGCCGGAGAAAATCACCCAGGTCAAGACTGCCCAGCCAGATAGCCTACACACCAAGGCGATCATTGGAGCCAACGCCGCCGTCGCAAGCGTCCACGCCCGAACGATCCGTTCCGTTTGCGGCGGGGAGACCAGGTTCAAGATCGTTGGAAGTCCGGCCCGCTGGCCGAAACGCGTCCTCTTGGACGTTCCATGGCCCTCGTGGCGCGCCCTTTCGCAGCGGACACCAGGTGCCGCTCTGGAACCGCCGCCGTGGCGATTGAACTTAGCTTCAGGAATTGCCGTGCAACACGCTCACGACACTCGCCACGCGCGCTCGACTCGGCGCTCGGCTGTGTCACCGGACCACGGTTCACCGTGCCAAGGGTGCACGTAGGGCGCGCGATAATCGCGTTTCATGAGCCGGACCGCTTCGTCGCCCACCACCTCGTGAGTCTTCGAATCCCACTTCACCGGCCGCCCAAGGTCCAGCGCCATCATGGCCAATTTGACGGCCGCCGTGGACCGATACGCGTCGCTGACCGTGCAGCTGGCCGCGCGGCGCTGGCGGATCGCGGTGAGAAAGTCCTCCATATGCAGGCGAGCCAAGTCGGTCTTCGCTTCGGTGGTTTTCCGCTCCGCCGGCTTGCCCCGCGGGATGAACGTCCACCGATGGTCGGTCACAAAGATGGTACCCTCGTCCCCATACAAGAACACACCGTTGGAGGTGTCCGGATCGTACTCTTGCGCTCCCCACAGCCGATGCCGCCACACCACCGGGATGCCATCGAAGTCGAACACCGCCGTCATCGTGTCGGGCGTGGTAATCCGGCCCGCGTACCGCACGAGCGCCCCCCAGGCCTCCACGCGCCGGGGTACGTCCAAGTTCAGAATCCAACGCACCGCATCGATCAAATGGATCCCCCAGTCCACCAGGTGCCCGTGCCCGTACTCTTTTTCCAAGCGCCACGACTTGTGACCAATTTGCGGCGAGTACGGAAGCTTCGGCGCCGGACCGCACCAAAGTTCCCAATCCAGCTCCGGCGGCGGGTCCTGCGGCGTGGAGTCTAACAGACCCGCCGAGTAGTGGATCTGCACATCCACTTGGCGAACTTGTCCGAGCTCCCCGCGTTGGACCCGCTCCCGCACTTCACGGATCGCAGGGCTCTGGCGGCGCTGAAACCCAATCTGGATCACGCGGTCCGGATGCGCGCGAGCTGCCCGCACCATCACCTGACACTCCCGAATGTCGTACGCAAGCGGCTTCTCGCAATAGATGTGGACCCCCGCGTCCAACGCAGCCAAAAATTGCAACGCGTGCCAATGGGGCGGTGTGGCGATGAAGACCGCGTCCAACCCTCCAGCGGCCAACATCTCGTTGTAGAGACGAAAGGTGCGCGGCTCACCCCCTTGTCGCTGGCGTACTTTGTCGGCAGTTTCCCGAAGGTGCCGCTGGTCCACATCGCACAGTGCCACGACCTCAACGCCGCCGACCTTGTACGCCGCGTCCAACAACACCCCGCCGTACCAGCCACACCCGATCAATCCGATGCGGACAGGTGGGGCCTCCGTTTCAGCCCTCGATGCGGTCAAGGACGATGCCACCCACGCGCCGGTGGCCATGTTCAGGAACGCGCGCCGGTTCATCTCGCTCATCGTTGTAACCTCCGCAGGTCATCCTAGCGGGTCTCATCCAGTATGGCCAGTCCGTGACTTCCGAGCTGCATGGGAGTGACTCCCAGTCGAGCCAGCACCCGTGGCCGCCACCGTTCCGGGCACGAGGTCGGCGACCACTGCGGTCACTCGGGCGGGTGGGATTATCAGCTCCACTACGCGGCCCGGCCCTCCGGACCGGCAAGTTCTGTGCTTGACTCTCGCCACGGCCGAGAGTACGCATAGGCCGACCCGAGGAGGTCCTATGATTTCAGTTCGCCGAACGTGGTGGGTGCTGTGGGCTTCGGTAGGGATTTGGAGCGCCGCCGCGCACGATACACGCCCGAATATCTTGGTGCTGCTCGCGGACGATCTCGCGCCCGATGGCCTCGGAGCATGGGGCAACCGCGATGTGCGCACGCCCAACCTGGACCGATTGGTCGAGCGAGGCCTCTCCTTCGTGCAAACCTACATCCAGGGAACCTGGACACCTGCGGTGTGCATTGCCAGCCGCGCCATGTTGATGTGTGGCCAACCTCTGTGGCGCGCGCAGGCGGAGGTCCCCACACGAGCACGATCCCAAACCACATGGCCGCAGTTGTTGCGCACCGTGGGCTATTTCACCGCCGCCACGGGCAAGTGGCACGTCCCCGGTGCCCAGCCGGAGCAACTGTTCGAGACCACCCTCCGGATCACCACGGGCATGCCGCGCGATGAGCGTCACTGGTACGGCCGTCCCGTCGAGGGACAGCCCGACCCGTTCTGCCCTTGGGACCCGACCGCCGGCGGGTATTGGCAAGGCGGACGCCATTGGTCGGAAGTGCAGGCGGACGACGCGATCGACTTGATCCGTACCGCCTCCACTGGCTCGCGCCCGTGGTTCCTTTACATCGCATTCAACGCGCCCCACGACCCTCGGCAATCGCCCAAGGAATTCGTGGACCTGTACCCGCCCGACCAACTCCGGCTTCCCTCCAACTTCCGCCCTTCGCACGACCCCGATAAAGCCATCGGCTTGGGACCCAAACTCCGCGACGAGCAGCTCGCCCCGTTCCCGCGCACGCCGTACGCCATTCGACACCATCGACGCGAGTACTATGCAATCATCTCGCACCTGGATCAGCAGGTCGGTCGCATCCTAGCCGCGCTGGACGCCACGCCCTCCCCCCGTCCCACGTGGATCTTCTTCGCCAGCGACAACGGCCTGGCGGTGGGCCGTCACGGCCTGATGGGAAAACAAAACATGTATCAACACAGCATTCGCGTGCCGATGGTTGTGGTCGGCTCCGACGTGCCCTCCAACCGCGTGTGCCGGGCGCCGGTGTACATGCAGGATCTCACGGCAACGATCCTGGAACTGGCCGGCGTAGGCGTTCCGCACGATTGGTACTGGCAGTCCCTCATGCCCTTCTTCCGCAATCCTGACCGACGTGGGCGCGACGCCATCTACGGCGCTTACCTGACCTTCCAACGCATGGTCACTGACGGCACATGGAAGCTCATTCTCTACCCGCCCGTCCGTCAGGCGCGGCTATTCCACCTGGTCGAAGACCCGGACGAACTCCACGATCGCTCCGACGATCCGGCCGCACGACCTCAAGGCCAACGCCTGTTTCGCCGCCTTCTGGAGCTCCAAAAAGAAACCGGTGACGAATTGGACCTCACCGAGTCCGTTCCGGAGTGGCTGAAGGCCCATGGCTGAACCTTGGAAGTTGGCGCTCACGGTCCTTGGCGCGTTCCTCGAACTGTCCTGCGTCCCCAGCTTCGGGGAACCGTACTTGGAGCTGATTCCTTCCCCCGAACCGGGCTGGCCGCAGTGGCGAGGCCCATACCGCGACGGAATCGCGCGCGGCGAGCGCTCGCGGCTGCCAGAATGGCCCGCCGAGGGCCCTGTGCGGCGTTGGACCACGCAAGGGCTCGGGCGGGGATGGTCCTCGCCCGTGATCTCCCGCGGGCGGCTCTTCATCACGGGCGACACCGGCGAGGTGCTCATGGTTCACGCGCTGGATCTTGATGGCCGCTTCCTCTGGCGCGCCACCAATGGAGCGGCTTGGAAAGGCTCATATCCCGGCGCGCGAGCGAGCTGTGCGATCGCGGAGGGAAGGGTCGTGCACCTCAACGCGCACGGACGGCTGGCCGCATTCGACGCTCAGACGGGGCACGAGCTGTGGCACTTGCCCATCCTGGAGCGGTTTGGTGGCGTGAACGTTACGTGGGCCGTGAGCGAGTGCGTGGTGGTCGATGGTGGCCATGTATACGTGACCGTGGGCGGGGCAGAAGCGTTGGTGGTGGCGATCCGCCTGAGCGACGGGACATTGGTCTGGAAATCGCCGCCGCTGATCCTGGGCCCGAGTGACGATCCGCGCTTCCCGCGCCTGGCCGAGCCGGCGGGGGAAGCCGATCCCGTAGGCTACACCTCACCGATTCTCCTTCGGCTCGGCCCGCGCCGGATTCTCGTCAACTGCTCCAACCGCCATGCGTTCGCGGTGGATGCCGACACTGGCGAATGGTTGTGGACTCGCCCTATGCCCACGCGCTACCGCGTGCTGGCATGCACGCCGGTGGCATGGCGCAACGCGGTCTTTGTCACCGGGCCCGACGGCGACGGTGGCCGGCTCGTCCGAATGTTTCTGGAGGGCAATCACGTCATTGCGCAGGACGTTTGGACTACGCCGCTCGACACGTGCCAGCACGGGCTGCTGGTGGTGGGCGATCGGCTCGTCGGCCCCATGTACCGCGAACCACAACGCTGGGTCGCGCTGGACATGAACACCGGCCGGATCACGGCCGAGCTCCGCGGGTTGTCGCGCGGTGCCTCCGTCTATGTGGACGACGGCTGGATCGTGCTGACGGAAGACGGTGAAGTGGTGCGGCTCGAACTCGATCCCCACGGGTTTCAAATTCGTGGCCGGTTTCGATGGATTCCGCAACGAGTCCGCGACGCGTGGGCCCACCCCGTGGTGCTGGACGGTCGGCTCTACTTGCGCTACCACGAGCGCCTCGACTGTTACGACCTCCGCGCGAGCGAAGCTGCGTCGCCCCCTCCCAGCCGCTCCGTTACAACTTCCGTCAACTCGTGAACGCCCGCCGGCTCCGTCGGCAACACGGTCGCGCGCAGACCACGCCGCGTACCCCAACCCCGCCGCGGCCTCACGCGCCAAAGGTCCGCGAATCCCGACTCTAAACTCCACCATGAGGTCTCGTCGCGCGTCCGTCGTAGGCCCTTACACCGCGGACGGCGTGGCGCCGTCCAAGCCTTGTGCAGTGCCAGGCCAAACTTGTCCAAGGGTTGGACAAACCGCCCGCCCGCTCGTCCAAACGTTGGACGAACATGGCCCAAGCTTTTCCAAGCCTTGGACGGATGCGCCGCCGAGCGGTGCGCGATCCACGTGGCGGGCCCGGATCCAGCTTGAAATTTCCGCTCCGCGGGTGCGCCCCTACGCGCGCCACCTATGGGCGTGCCTCGATGCGATAGAGGTGCGATGTGGTTCGCAGAAACAGCGCGCCGTCGGCCACCGCGGGCGAGGCCATCAACCCAGCATCGAGCCGGTTGGTGGAAAGGCCGACGTACTGTCCGCCCGCGCGAAAGACGTACATCGTGCCTTGAACGTTCCCCACCACGATGCGGCCGCCATCGAGGCACACGGGCGAGGCGCAAAAGGTTCCACCGAGCCGTACGGACCAATGCTCGGTGCCTGTGGGGAGCTCGAGGCAGAAGAGCGTGCCGTCGTCCGTGACAGCGACGAGATATCGGCCGACTAGAATCGGCGAGGGAATATGGGGCGCGCGCCGCGTTCGGCGCCACAGGATCTCAGGCGGGCGGAGTTTTTCGCCGGGTCGTACACCCCACATTTCACACCGCCCCGGGCCAGGGCACACGATGAGCACGCCATGTCCGAAGACCGGCCGGGCAGCGGCAGAGTATCCTGGGTGCGCAAGTTTCCAGAGTTCTTCGCCGGTGGTCGGATCATACCCGTACATCGCTTTCGCACCGACCGACCAGAGTTGCATACGACCTTCGTAAGGGCGAATCAGCGGCGTGGAAAATGCTTTGCGCAAATCGCCCTCGTGCACAGGCCGTCCATCGGGACCGAGATCGTTCCACTCCGCGGTACGCTGTGCTGTCCACCGCGTGTGGCCCGTGCGTGCGTCGAGCGCGACGAGATATTGAACATCCACGCCGTCCATGGTGAGGATGACGAGATCTTCGTACGCGACTGGCGACGACCCAGGTCCGCGGTAGTGGCGGCAGGGGAGGTCCGTACGTTGCCAGAGTGTGGCGCCGGTGGCAGGATCCAGCGCGGCGGTGCCGTAGCTACCAAAGTGCACGACCAGCCGATCCGCGAGCCAGAGCGGGGACGGAGATGCATAGCTGTTCAGTTGGTTGCCCAGTGGTTCAGGATTGGCACAGCTGAAGACCTTCCGCTGCCAGAGAAGGTGGCCGGTGGCCGCATCGAAACACAAGGCCCAAAATTCGTGCCCGTCGGGGGTGGCGGTGGTGACCGCGACACGGCCATTTTGAACCACGGGCGTGGACCAG
>CAACVY010000044.1 GCA_900661335.1 uncultured bacterium
GCAAGGATACACCCATGTGCTGTGAACTCATGTGCTGGAAAGTGAATAAGCCGAAAGGCATTGGAGACGACCTCGTCCCAGAAGCGGCGACGCGCAACGTACAGTGCTGGAAAGTGAATAAGCCGAAAGGCATTGGAGACGGAAGGCGCCCCGCTACTCCTCTGGTAGCGGAGCGGTGCTGCAAAGTGAATAAGCCGAAAGGCATTCGCATTGGTTGCGCGGGCGATGGGATTCTGGAGAGGGGTGGCGCCTAGTCCGTTCTCTGCTACTCCCATCCGTCTCCAAACGTCCCCCCAAAGCTGCAGGAGGGTGCGCAATACGAGCGCGACGCTCACGGTCTGGCAGGCCATCCCAACCTGCGCGGCACAAAAACGTCACCTTCGCTCGCTCATGGGGCTTGGATTCACGCACGCTTCTGCTACACTTTCCGTCGCATATGAACACAGCGACGGTCGCTCGAGTGCAGCAGTTGTGCGTCCTAGTCGAAAACCGCCCGGGCGCTCTTGCGGAGATCGTACAGTCGCTCGGCCAACGTGGAATCAACATCCTGGCGATCAACCTGGCCGAAGGCCTCGACCATGGTTACGTGCGGCTGGTTGTGGATCGCCCGGACGACGCGCTTCGCATCTTATCCACCACGACTCATCTCGTCTTCACCCGCGACGCCCTTGCAATTCCCCTGGAGCATCGCCCGGGTGCGTTGGGAGAAGTTTTGGAACTCTGGGGACGATCGGGCGTCAATGTAGACTACGCCTACGTGGGCCTGACCGCGGATTCTCGCCCGCTGTTGATAGCCCATGTCGATCAGCCCGATCGCGCAGAAGAGCTTTTGAGCTGAGTTCGCTCCGAATCCGCCGATATCTCCAAACGATCACGCTCGAGCTTAGCCTCCCGAACTTACGCCTGCGACGGGTCCGAGTGTCCTCCATCCATACCGAGAGGACCTCTGGTTTCTTCCCCTGCACGGTCACTCGGCTTAGCTCGCGTTCTGTGGAGCCTGCTGTAGAGCCTACCCGCCCATCGCAACCGTTTCGCCGCTCCCTGCATGGACCGTAAACGCCGGCGGGCTGGACATGACCGACCCGGACGCCGGTCCGACGTCGCGGACGACCGTGTTGCCGCCGCCCGCCATCTAGCCGAACGGATTGAACCGGCCAGACGCCCACAGCCACCCTGAGAAGTGCAACTAGCGCCGTTGATCGGCAAGCCGGACACGGGTAGAGTGATCCATGTGAGTGCGGAACCGTCCAACCACGAACGCGTGGCCGATTTATCGGAGTCCGGTCGACCGCCGGTGGTCTGTGTCGTGAGCCTCGGGTGTGCCAAAAACACCGTGGATTCCGAGCGGATCATGGCCGCACTGGTTCAAAATGGGTTTTGGATCGCTGAAGACCCGAGAGACTCAGACATTTGCCTGGTCAACACCTGTGGTTTTATCGAACCGGCGAGGGAGGAAACCGCGGCCACGTTGGAGCGAATCGCCCGGTGGCGACGTCAAGGACGTCCCCGCTGTTTGGTGGCGATGGGCTGCATGGTGGAGCGGCTTCACACAGTCCCCGAATGGAAATCGTTTTTGCACGCAGCGGATGTCTTGGTGGGGTTCGACGCCTACCTGCGACTACCAGAGCTCTGCCGGCAGTGGCTGCAAGCCGAGGACTCGTTCTCCTCTTTTCCAGCGGCCGCTGAAGATCCGCGGGGGCAACCTGGCTTGCCATGCGGGTTCAGTCACCAGCCGCGGCTGTTGACTGGGCTGCCTCATTCGACTTGGTTAAAAGTGGCAGAGGGTTGTTCGCACGCCTGTTCCTTTTGTTCCATACCACTCATTCGCGGCCCCCAAATGAGCCGTCCGGTTTCGGAAATCCTCCACGAGGCGGAGTCGCTGGTTCGTTCTGGGGTCAAAGAAATTTGCGTCATCGCGCAGGACACGACCGCGTATGGCCGCGACCTAGGACTTCCCGCGGGTGCAGCGGAATTAATCCGACAATTGTCCCGATTGCAAGGCGACTTCTGGTTGCGACTGCTGTATGCCCACCCGCGCCATCTCACGCCAGAGGTGCTCGATGCCATGGAGGCGGACTCGCGCTGGTGCCGCTATCTTGACCTTCCCCTGCAGCACATCTCCGATCCGATGCTTCGTGCAATGGGTCGCGGCTTAGGCCGAGAGGACACGCTACGATTGCTTTCCGACATTCGTGCGCGCTGGCCCGACGTGGCGTTGCGGACGGCTCTAATCGTAGGGCACCCGGGCGAGACGGAAGAGGATTTCGCGCAGCTTTGCGAGCTAGTCCGAACCGGTTGGTTCTTGCACCTGGGCGTGTTCGTGTACTCGGAGGAGCCCGGGACGCGGGCGTCGCGCATGGGGCCCAAGGTACCGCGAGAGCTGGCCGAGGAACGGCGTCGAGAGCTGATGGAAATCCAGCGGCAGGTATCGGCACGCACGCTGGCCTCGTGGGTCGGGCGGACGCTGGAGGTCCTGGTGGACGATCGCGCGCCACGGGGCCATCTACCGAAGGAGATCCGCTGGGTCGGTCGCCACAAAGGACAGGCGCCGGAAGTGGATGGCGTGACCTGGCTTGACCCGGACGGCCACTATGTCGAGGCGGGCCAGGTCGTGACCGTGGCCATCACCGGCTCTACCGACTATGACCTCATCGGCAAAATTGTCCGAACAGGAACCTCAGAATCCGCCCCCAGGACTTGACCAGTTTCAGCGCCAAAGTTTTGGGCTTTTCCAATGTGCCATGGATTTGGCTCCGGAATATTCCATACCGTCGGACTGGGGCGAACCACGAACGGACCGGATCAAACTTTGTGGCGGTACCGCCATCGCTTGACGGCCATGTGCGCACGCATCAACCGTACCCCGATCGCGCTGAATGCAAAGCGCAGAAGAAGATGCTGTAGAAATGGACAACGGGGGAGCCACCGCGTGGACAGAGCGCAAAGTTCCGCGGCGACTGAACGCCCCGTCACAGGCGGCAGCAGAATGTCGGGATACCGAGGCACAGGCCAGCCGAGCTTCTGCCGCCAACGCAGCCGTAGGCCAACTTGCTCTTTTTTCTCCCTCATCATCACGTGCAGACCCCGGCCCAGAGCTTCTTCGACTTGGATGGGAAAGCCGGCCAGCGCATGGTCCGCTAGCGCTTGGCGAAGGATCTCTTCGCCTCGCTTCGTGTGAACCAACACCAGGGACGTGCCGTCGGGATGGCCATACTTCCAGCCTCCATCCGGGCCCCGGATCCACGGGTCGCCCACGGCCAAATCGCTGAACTCTGCGCAAGCGTCCATGCACAACATGCAACGACCGAGCGGGGCCAAGCGGCTAAAAATGTTGAAGCACGCAAACACCGGGAGCGGCGGGCGCCAGCAACTGCCATCGCTAAATTCGATCTGGACACTAGCGTCGGGCCATCCCACCTGCGACTTATCGCGAAAGGCAACTCTCCGCGCCGTAGCGCCTGGCGGGGCAAAAACTTTTCCCACGCAACACAAAAACTCCCACGGCAACGTGTAGTGGCACAGCAGGCCCACGACCAACGAGAATCGGTTCCGCCACCGGGTATCCATCTCCTGCAGTTTCCGCAGTGCATGAATGTGGCAGGGCAATCCTACCATCGCCCATGGACCCGGGAGGTCGCGGATCTCCTTCAAGACAGCAAGGATGGGCGCCGTCGTATAGCGCGAACGCGCGCCAGCAAGAATCTCCTCCACAGTGCGAGCGACTTTCCCAAGGGCTCGCGCGGGCTCGACCGGATCATCTATGGCTAGGATCGCCCCTGCGACCTCACGGCGTTGCAAGGCATGCACGAGAAGCCCAGTGACTGCTCCGCCGCTGGCCCCGGCGCGTCGAATCTCCGTCGACGTCGCGTGGATAATCCATGCCGCTCGAACTGGACCGGACAAGCTGCCAAACGTATAGCCACCCTCGCCGTATATCTGACGACCTAAAGCGGGGTAATTCACCTCCAACCCCGAACACACTCGCACGCATCGGTTGCAATGAGAACACGCCGCCACGACCACCGGCCAACCATCGCGCATCTCCAGCGTGCCATCCGGACAAACCCCCACACACGCCCCGCACCGATGGCATAAGCCCTCGCGGACAATTCGCACGATTCCATCCGCGTCCCGATAATTCGCCGCCGTATGTGTTCGGGCTCGAAGCATGCCCGATTCTAGCGCGCGCCGAACCGCCGTCGAGAAGTTTCCCTCGGGCGACCCGGCATGCCCGCTGGCCTATGGAACAGGGGCCTGGCTCATTCACCTTCCTGTGCCGCTCTGGAATGCTCGCTGCGGTTGGGCCAAACTCGCGCGCATATCGGACCGCTTTCGGCCCCCAGTGCGGCGGTAACCCTGGTACAGCAGCGTCGCTAGCCGGTCTAATTTCGAATCGTTTTTGTCGGACGGCCCTTCGCGTGTACATTGGAAGTCTCATGAGTCAGCTGACGCCAAGGACGAGTTTCTTGGGCGCCGCAGTGGTCCTCACCATCGGCGTGGGGGCCACCGAGTTACCCGCGCCTCCGGTGCGCGATCCTTTGGAGTGGGCACGCCGCGCTGCAGAGATCACGACCGAAACCTACCCCGACGCGGACCACGTCGTCGTAGATGAGATGGAAACGGTGCTCTATCGTGCCGATGGCACCTGGCAAGGGTGGAACGATTCGCTTTTCAAGGTATTGACGGAAAAAGGGCGGCGCGACCTCACCACGCTTTCGTTCCCGTTTCATCTCCACTACGAAACCGTGGCGGTGCGGCGGGTTGAAATCATTGGTTCCGATGGTCTTGTCCGCTCGATCGAGCTCCAGAGTCACACCCGCGTATCCATCGCGCCGGAACAAATGGGCCAAAACATTTATGACCCCCGACGACAGGTTCTCACGGTTGGTATTCCGGGCCTTCAGACCGGCGACTTAGTTCACGCGGTCGTAGAGTTGTGTGGGCTGCGCCCTCGCGTGCCCAACGAATTTTTCGACATGGCATTCCTTCAGACCCAAGCACCCATCGTGCGCACGGTGTACGAAATTCTGGCTCCGTACGACAAGCCGCTGGTGCACCATGTGGTTCGAAGCGAGGTGCCCGGAACGGTCGCCTACGAACTGTCCGCGCAAGCCGGTCACCACCGGCACCGCTGGGTCGCGCACAACGTGCCGAGGTTGATTCCCGAACCGAACATGCCTGACTTCGCACGTGTGGTCCAACGCGTGCTGGTCAGCACCTGTTCGAACTGGCCCGCCATCTCGCGGTGGTACTGGAACCTGAGTCGCCCGCACCTCGATGCGGTGGACGACGACCTACGTGCAGCCGTCGCCGAACTTGTGAAAGGATGCTCGACGGAGCCTCAGAAGATCGAAGCTCTCTTCTCTTTCGTCTCACACCACATTCGCTACCTGGGTCTTACGCTGGAAGCGGACGCGCCCGGCTATGAACCGCACGATGTGGCGCTCACCTTTCACCGCCGGCACGGGGTCTGCCGTGACAAAGCAGCTCTCCTCGTCTCCATGCTGCGGCTGGCCGGGATCGAGGGGTTCCCCGTGTTGATCCATGCGGGAGCGCGGTTGGACCCGGACGTTCCCCTGCCCTACTTCAACCATGCGATCGCGGCGGCGCGCCTTCAAACTGGCGAGATTTGCTTGATGGATCCCACGGATGAAACGACACGCGATTTGCTGCCGTCCTACCTGCAACATCGAAGCTACCTCCTCGCATCGCAGGACGGGGAACCGCTTCGCACATCGCCGGTGGTGCCGGCCGACTCCAATCTTCTTCATATCGCCCTCTCGCTGACACCGGCGTCCAACGGCCGAATGAGCGGACGGGCTCAGCTTCGCTTCGACGGTATTCACGACAACGCCTTTCGACGACTTCTGATCCGCCGCAAGCCCGACGAACGGCGACGCATCTTTGAAACGGCCTTGAAGTATGCCGCACCTGGTAGCCGCCTCCAGCGCTTCCAAATCGAACCCGAACCACTGCAGCAACGCGATGTGCCACTTCAAGCTGTCCTGGAGTTCGAAGCCGACTGGCCGCGAGCCGGCACTGGAAACGTCTGCGTGATCTTCCCACCCCGTCTCGGGCAGTGGATTGGGTTGCTCGAGGACACACTCGATACGTTCTGGCGCGTCCCGCGGCAGTATCCCTGGGAACACTACTCGACCTGCGGAGTTCACGAATCCATTGAGTGCACGCTGCCGTGCGAGGGCACTCAAGTTTTAGGACTTCCGCCAAACCTAGACCTCACCGTGCCCGGCCTTCGCCATCGCGCTCGCATGGCCGCCTCGAACAATTGGTTCCGACTCGATACGTGGACGGCGATAGACCGGGTCGAACTCTCTCCGGCGGACCACGATCGTGTGCGGGAGGCGTTGGCGCAAATCGAGACCGCTCGAAGGCGTCCGATCTTGGTTCATACACCCTCGCCGTGGAGTACTCCAGCGCCTCCGCCATCCTCGTCTCCACCCTCTGCCGAACCCGATTCGGAGGTTTTACGATCGGAAACCGACTACGTGATCCACGGCCCAGGGCATTGGACAGTGACCAACTACATCATCCGACGGATCCGGACCTATGCGGGCGCCAAGACCTATGCAGAACTGCGGATTCCGTACCTGGAAGAGTATGACCACGCCGAAGTGCTCACGGCTCGGTCGGTCACGGCGGATGGAAAGTCCGTGGCCATCGTGAACACAGAAATCCAAACCATGGACCAGCCGTGGAGTACTGACACCCCACGATTCCCGCGCGGCCGTCTATTGGTGGTGGCGTTTCCCGCCGTGGTGCCGGGTAGCACCATCGAGTATCGTACGGTTCGGACCGTGCAGCGTCCGAACCTCGGCGCAGTGGAAACTTGGCGGTCCTTCGAGCCGGTGCACCACCAAGTGCTCCGCATTCACGAACCCAAGCCTGGAGTGGTGCGCATTCGCGACACAACAGGGTCGGAACGCCACATCGCTCGAACCTCGCAGGCCGTGGGCCACCTCACCGTTTCGACTTGGGTCGGTACGAACTTGCCGGCTCTCGCGCGGGAACCACGCATGCCGCCCCTTTGGATGTTTCAGCCCACTGTGGTGTTGAGCGACGGGGACTGGGCGACCTACGCATCCAACGTGTGGGCCATGATTCGGCGACTGGCCTCGCACTCCAGGCAGCTCCGGCAGGAGGCCCAAGGTTGGTTCGGGCGCGCGACGAACCGGACCGAGCGCATTCGCGCCATTCGCGACGTGGTTACCCGCCGCGTTCGCCTTGCGGGGCCGCCTTTGGGTGAACTACCGTGGCTCGCTCTTGCACCTGCCGACACTGCTTGGGCCAGCGGCTACGCGCACCCGTTAGAACGCGCTGCGATATTCTTTGTTTTGGCAGAGCAGGCCGGGTTGCACCCCTCGATCGTGCTCGCCACGGAGATTCCCGGAAGCTGCGAACTTCCATGCGGAATGGCTGAGCTCGTGTGGCCCGAACTGCTTTCGTCCGCTCTCGTGTGCGTCACGAACGAGGTAGGAGACTTGGTGCTGCTCGGAGACACGACGCAGTACGACGAGCTGGGCGTCTCGCCGCATCGAGGACGGTGGTGGTTGTCCCTTCCAGGGGGAACCATGCAAAGCGACATCCCCTCGCGCCAATATCAGTCCCGCATGGAACATGAGTGGGATATCGAACTCGATGTAGATGGGGCTGCGCACATGCGCCAGCGCACCCGGCACTACGGCACGCATCACGGAGAGCTCGTTCAGCAAGTACGCGAGACGCCGGCGGAAGAGTTGCGCCGAGAAGAGCAACGACAGCGGTTTTTGTTCGCTCGCGACGCAGTATCCAACGCGCCATCGAGGTACGTGCTCGACTCCTACCCAGCGGTGTCAGAGATGTCCTCTCGTGTGCCGAACTGGGCCACGCATTCCGCCGGCGTTTGGAGCTTTGCCATCCCCGTCGAACCCCCATGGCTGCCCGGGCTGGGTAGCGACTCCCGTTCCCATCCGCTCTACTGGGAGGAACCCATTCAAGAGAACATCACGGTTCGCATCCGCTGGTCCGGAGAGCTGGGAGAACTACTCCACTATCCGGAGGCTGCGCGATGGGAATTCCCAGGTCTCGGTCAAGTGAACATCGAAGTCCATTATGACCGCGACCATTCCGAGCTAGTCTGGCGACGAACCGTCGAACTGGCGGCCGGCCTGGTGCCGCCCGCGTTGTATGAGCGGCTCTTGGAGCTCGACCGCGCGTTAGCCAGCCCCCATGCCCGAACGATCGTGCTGAGGCCGTTCGCCGGCGGTACTGACCGCGCCGCCACAATTGGTCGCGCCGCACCCAGCGCAATCAGTGCCATCCGCCTGCCGTCGCCGAGCACGCTCCACATCGAACTCGCACGAACAAGCGCCAATCCGACGGCGGCCGGCCCAAAGAATGCCGATCCCCAATCCGAGGAAGCACACGCCCAGGGCTCCAAAGGTCAAAGCCCCAACCCATAGTACCGATGAGCTCACAGCGCCAACATAGCACAGCGAACGGCCCGGACCAACCCCCCGTTTCTCGAGTGGGACGCGGGTTCATCTTCGACATGGACGGCGTGTTGTGCAGCTCCGAGCGTCCCATGGCCGAAGCCGCGTGCCAAATGTTCCGAGAGCTCCATGGCGTGAACCCGAGACCGGAGGAATTCGAACCCTACATGGGCCGGGGCTCGGCGGTGTACTTCGGCGAGGTGGCACGCGCTCATGGCGTGACAGCGGTGTTACCCCGTGACCGTGATCGGACATACGAAATCTTCCGCGAGCTCATCCGAGGCCGGTTACAACCGCTGCCCGGAGTCCGGGAGCTGCTCGACCTGCTACAGCGGGCTGGACGTCCGATGGCGGTCGCCACAAGCGCAGATCCGATCAAGCTTCATGCCATCCTGGAGGCGATCGGGATCCCTGCGGGCACGTTCCAGGCTTTGGTGACCGCCGAAGACGTCGCGCGAAACAAGCCTGCGCCAGACATTTTTCTCTACGCTGCGGAACAGTTGGGGCTTCCTCCGAACGACTGCGTCGTTGTCGAAGACACCCCACCCGGAATCGAAGCGGCACGCGCCGCAGGTGCTCGATGTCTGGGACTATGCACCACGTTTCCCCGTTCAGTCATCGAGGCGGGTCGTCCAGACTGGGTGGCGGACGATCTTGCTTCGATTCCTATGGAATTCTACCGCGCCTGTGGACTTCCGGTGGGTTGAACGGCTTAGCGCGACTGTCTGGAGAAAAGAATTCTTGCCCCCGCGCCTAGACTCCCCGATCTCATCGCAAGTGGTCAGAGCCCCCACCATCACGGCTGGAATCCACAGGGTGTACAGTATCGATCTCCCAGAGCTACCCAAAACTCTCGCGCAATCGTCCGCGGTCTACCGGACTCGACCGCGGTGTGCGGTGGGTGGACCGCGCGCGGGGCTGGGAAAAGCCCGCAGCGAATCGGCTAGCGTGCGGCCACCGAAGAGGTCACGAGGAAATCGCGCAATGGATACACGCGGTGGTTCACCATCTGCATCAAGTCGAGCAACTCGCCATACGGTTCGTAATTCCACCGCACCACGCCTTTGTTCGAGTCGAGGTTGGAAGGGTCGGCCTTCGTGTCCGTCGGATCATTGTCCATGTACTTAAACCAGTGCCAGCCCACGCAAGCGGGCGAACGCAACAGTGCCAAGGTGAAGTTCTGATAGAACAGCCCCCGGTCCCGCTGGGTTCGAACCGTCCAACCAGCTCCGGTGATGTTCGGCAGCCCGGAGTCCATGCCCTTCGCGTACCACTCGGTGATAATCACCGGCCGGCCACTGGCTCGTTCCCACTCGGCCATTTGCTCAGGATCAGGTGTCCACGCTCCATACCAGTTGACTGAAACCACATCCACATACCGCCCGGCGGCGCGGAACAGCTGCGAGCGCTTGAGGTCCCCCCCATGGAAGCGGCTGCCAAGATACAGATGGTTGGGATCCGCCTCGCGGATCGCCGTGGCGCACACGCGGAAGTACGTGTCCGCAAGGTACTCGAGAAACGCGTTGCGCTCTTCGTCGCGGGTGGCCTGGGGATGATGCTCAATAAATTCCCGATGCCAACGAGAAGCTGCCTGGTGGCCCTCGTCCCATTCGGGCAGCGCAAGAAATCGGGCCAACGCATCGAAGCGAAACGGCAGCTCATTGTCCGAAAAATGCCCCACACATGCCGGATCCTTGGCGACGTCCGCGAGTAATTGGCGCGCACGCTGCCGAGCGTAGGTGGCGAACTCGCGATCGAATACCGGAGGACAATCGTTGCTGAACGCCATATGGCCCGCCGTCTGCCACGCGCCGCGACGCTCGCGTCCATATGACGAAAGCAAATTCAGCTGGGTGGAATACGGCATCGAAACTCCGGCGCGTTTGAACGTGCCCCAGTCGGACCAGCATGCCAGGGTATTGAACCCATGGCGTCGCAAAAGCTCCGCAGTCGCGCGCGCCCACCCGTCCACCGTTCCCCACCGGGTGCGCAACGCTTCCATCCCGCGCGGCGTTGAATTGGCGCTCACTGAACAGATCCCCACGCTGAACCATTCATAGCCGTCGGGATCAATGCCGACCCATCGCTCTCCCACCCGCTGCACTCGAAACATGCCGGGCTCAGCAATCCGCCGGTCCATTCGTCCGCCCCAGGGGCTCAACGGGGGATTGGTCCGGGTCAACCAACCGGATACCGAGGCCACCGTAGAGGCGGTGTACACTCTCCAACTGGAATCCGTCGTACGCCGTTTGGCCTCGACGAAAACCTGCGCCGGCAGCGACTCGCCGACAGGCCGAACGAACGGCTCGCCCCCCACCGCCCGCTCTACCCCCGCGCAGCCCAGCACGAGGCTCAGCATCCAATAGTGTCCAAGCCTTGGAAGGCGAACGCTCTGATTTTCCAAGGCTTGGACAGGCACGAAGCCACTCAATCGAGCTCGCGAATGCGGATGTTTCGCCACCGGACCTCCAAACCTGGCTCCTTGTGGGTGTGGACCTGAAATCCGATGAAACCGCGCGCCACGCGGTCATCGCGCAACTCGGCTCGGGGCTCACCGTTCAACCACGTACGAATGGTGTCCCCCCGACACTCTACGCGCACGCTGTTCCAGTCGTTCACCTTCGTGATTCGACGGCCCTGCTCGGTAAAGGCCGCGCCATCCCCGCCGCGGAACCCAGGATACAACCACCCCCGAGCGCCTTCCTCGTAGATCCCCGCGCTCCAAAAGCGGTTTCGGCCCGGATCGTTGTCAATTTCCACTTGATAGCCGTGCACCCGTCCCGCCTTCACGGTGATGGTCTTGCCGTTGTGTTCGATCTTCGTATCGTGATCGAAGCATTGGCTACGGATCTGTACGCCGGAGTTCAACTTGGGATCGACTCTGTACTCGAACTCCAAGACGAAGTTGCCGTACTCCTTGGGCGGACACAAAAACGAGTTGGGTTGTCCCGCCACTGTTCGGCCCACGAGGCAGCCGTCCTCGATGCGGAATTCCGCCTTGCCGCCCCGAAGGGTCCATCCATTAGTAGACTTCCCGTCGAACAACGGAACAAAACCTTCTTCGGCCGAAGCAACCAGGGTTCCGATGGCAAGCCACGCACACACGGTCATCCCAATCCACTTCATGCGGTACGCTCCTTTCACGGTTAGAAAGCTAGCGCATTCGCACTGGCCGCGCAATCCCCACCGTGCTAGAGGCGGGTACGCCCGCGACGCGTGCGTACTTCACGACATGGCGAGACCAACGAGTCGAGTGGCATTTGATACAAGTGGATCCGGTGCGCCCCGCGTATCGGTGGGGAGCCATGGCGCGTTCTGCGTATTCCCACAATGGCCTGCGCCCGTCACCTCAAGGGGGCAAGCAACCGAACATCGCACGACTTGCGCACACGACTCAGTGAATCCTATACTGTGCCCTGTACGGCCGGAAATTCTTCTGTGCTGAAGCGAATGAATAGCATTCGAGGAGGTCAAGACATGTCGCGTATGAAACGATGGAGTCGCCGGCGGTTTTTGGCCCGGTCGGCCGGTGCCGTCGGTGGTCTGGCCGCCACGACGCTGGCGCCCAGAGTCGGATGGACCGCAGCGTCCCCAACCATCCGCGTCGGGGTGATCGGGTGCGGTGGGCGAGGTACCGGGGCCGCGAACGATTGCGTGGAAGCGGGCGGCGATAGCGTAAAGATCGTGGCGTTGGCCGACGTGTTCGCCGATCGCCTAAGCAATCTCAAGCAAAAGTACAACGTGCCGGACCAGCGCTGCTTCGTGGGGCTGAACGCATACAAAGAACTGCTGGCGTTGTCGGACGTGGACATGGTCATTTTAGCCACACCGCCTGGGTTTCGGCCGATCCACTTTGCCGCAGCCGTCGAAGCTGGAAAACACATTTTCACGGAGAAGCCCGTGGCCGTCTGCGCGGCGGGTATCCGCAGGATGTTGGAGGCCGCCAAAAAATCGGAAGAGAAGAAGTTGTGCGTCGTGGCGGGGACTCAACGGCGGCACGATCCAAAGTACATCGAGACAATCCAGCGCATTCGCGATGGGATGATCGGGTCGATCGTCAGCGCCCAATGCTACTGGAACCAGGGCGGGCTCTGGGTGCGCAAACGCGAACCGAACATGACCGATTTGGAATGGCAACTACGCAACTGGCTCTACTTTGTGTGGCTATCAGGCGATCATATCGTCGAGCAACATGTGCACAACATCGACGTGATCAACTGGGCGTTTGGCACATTGCCGGACCAAGTGCACGCGCTCGGTGGGCGGCAGTACCGCGTGCAGCCCGAGTACGGGAACATTTATGACCACTTCGGCACAGAGTTCTTCTATCCGGGCGACGTACGGACAATCAGCATGTGCCGCCAAATCGACAAGTCCGCGGGCCGTGTCTCCGAGCGCGTGGTGGGCACCAAAGGTGTCACCACCTTCGATGGACGTATCCGCGACCACGCTGGCAATGTGTTGTGGGAGTACAAGGGCCCATCGGTGAACCCGTATGTGCAGGAACACCGGGATTTGCTGGCGGCGATCCGAGGTGGCACGTACATCAACGAAGCTCGGCAAGTGACCGAAAGTACACTGTGCGCGATCATGGCGCGCGAGTCGGCCTACACTCGGCAACAGATGAACCGCAAGTGGTTCATGGAACGGTGCGACCTGAATCTACTGCCGCCGCCGGACTTGAAGCTGACGGACCCGGCGCCAGTGTCGCCGGTCGCCATACCGGGCAAATACCAGTTGGCAGGATTGGTGCAGGAGAAGAAGGGTCAATGAGCACAGAACGTAGGTCGGACATGAACACGCGAACTTCCAACATCGCTTCTCATACTGCCGCGGCAGGAGCGGCAGGGCTCGCCGCCATGGCAGTCCCGGCGGTCCACGCGGCTGGCTCCGATGAGATCCGTGTGGGACTGCTGGGTTGCGGCGGACGCGGGAGCGGTGCGGTCCGCAACTGCATGGACGCGGACCCCTCGGTCGTGGTAGTGGCCTTGGCGGACTTGTTCCCTGAGAAAGCGCGACGCCTGCGCGACGCGTTGATGAAGGACCCGAAGTACAAAGATCGCGTTCGGGTGCCGGACGATGCGATCTTCGGCGGTTTCGACTGCCACGAAAAGCTCGTCAAGACTGACACGCATCTTTTACTGATGGCCACCGCACCCGCGTTTCGTCCTTGGCAGATGATGGTCGCCATTCAGGCGGGCAAGCATGTGTTCACCGAGAAGCCCGTGGCCACAGACGTCGCCGGTTGCCGTCTATTCATCGAGGCAGCGCGACTGGCCGAACAGAGGAAGTTGGCGATCGTGGCGGGCACGCAACGGCGCCACGAGTTCAGCCGCGTGGAGCTCATGAAGCGCATCCACGAGGGAGCGATCGGCGAGCTGTTGGGCGGCCAGTGCTATTGGTACGGCGGGGGCATCTGGTACCGTGGCTACGAAGAAGGCATGTCCGAGCTGGAGTGGCAGTGCCACAACTGGTACCACTTCACCTGGCTGTCGGGCGACCAAGTGGTGGAGCAACACATCCACAACATTGACGTGATGAACTGGTGTTTCAATGGCCCGCCCAAACTCATCACGGCCGTCGGCGGCCGCGGTGTGCGCGATTACAGCGATCAAGCCAAGCAGGTCGCCGCAAAGCTGGGCAAGCCCGACGATTGGGTCAAATACAACGGCAATATCTGGGACCATATCGTAGCCGAGATGGAGTATCCGAACGGCGCACGGTGCTTGAGCTTCTGCGGGCACGGCCCAGGGACCCATCGCAACGGCGAAAAAATCGTCGGCAGCAAGGGGACCAGCGATTGCAACGGCCGGATCATGGACCTCGAAGGCAAGGTGGTCTGGCAATACCAAGGCCAAAACGTTAATGGCCAGGTTCAAGAGCATGTGGACCTGATCCGAAGCATCCGGTCGGGCCAGCCACTTAACGAGGGCGTGCGGATCGGCGAGAGCACGCTCACCGCCATCGGAATTCGGATCGCGGCATACACGGGGCAATCCGTCTCCTGGGAATGGCTGATGAAAGGCTCGAAGAACCAACTGGTTCCCGACCCCAGCCAGTGGAAACCCGGGCCGGGCGTGTTTCACCCGATTGCAACCGGTGCGGATCCTTTAGTGTAAATCCGTCGGCGCCGGGCGCCGGCTCGCAACAACGCCGGCGCCCGGCGACCCGGAGCTTAGAAGTGGAGTCACGATGAGGCGGTTTGGAGCGGCAGGTTCCAACCGACGAGGATTCACCCTCGTAGAACTGTTGGTGGTGATTGCGATCATCGCCATCCTACTACTGATCCTCATTCCGAGTCTCTCCCGCGCAATCGAGCGCGCCCGAAGAACCTCATGTCAATCCAACTTGCGTGCCTTATTGACGGCCACTCAGGCCGCCGCGATGGATAACCGCGGCTATTATCCGAACATCCACTCCCCGCACAGCACCTCGCCGTACTGGTTCGCGTATCTCACGAACAACGTGTTGCTCTCCATCCATGGCATCACTCGACGGCACTGCTACTGCCCCGCCAACATTCGGGATTGGAATTTCGATCACTTTTGGAATTGGTCGATGGCCGGCCAACAATCGGTGTGGGGCTACTGCTACCTGGCCAAAGACACAAACACGGCCATGAGCGGGTGGACGCCTGTACAAACCCATTACAAGACGCCCGTGTTCCCGCAACGTCTAACCGACGACCCCTCGATTCGCGTGCTGTGGACGGACCTCACGCGGGAGTGGAGCGGGTACGGCTGGTTCGGGCCGGACACTCGGCGAGGCGCCAACCATCTTGGCCCGCGCAACCCCACGGGCGCCAACGAAGGGTTCATTGACGGATCCGTCCGCTGGGTCCTGTGGAGCGAGATGAAGCCGCAATTGCGAAGTGGCGCGTACACCGTCTACTGGTAGCCGTTTCATGGCCGGCTGGTATCGTATCCTTGCGTTCGACGGCGGAGGAATCCGGGGTTGGCTCACGGCGCGACTGGTGGATCGCATCGACGCCGCGGCGCCGGGCTGGTGGTCGCGCGCGGATCTGCTCGCCGGCACTTCCACCGGATCACTGCTCGCCTTGGGCCTGGCCGCCGGCCACTCCCCACGCGATCTCATGGCTCTGTATGAGCAACATGCACCCACCATCTTCCGCGACTCGATGTTGGACAATCTAGCCGACCTCGGCAATTGGGTCGGCGCGCAGTATCGCGACAAACCGCTCCGCAACGTGTTGCGCGAAGTCTTTGGGGACCTTCGGCTTCGCGATCTTCCTCGCCGTGTGCTCATTCCTGCGTTCGACTTGGACAACGAACACCCAGATCCAACCCAACGGTCTTGGGCGCCCAAATTTTTCCACAACTTCCCCGGCTCGGATAGTGACGGGGACCGGTTTGTGAGGGATGTGGCGCTCTATTCTTGTGCCGCGCCGACCTATTTCCCCAGCGCGGATGGATTCATTGACGGTGGTGTGGTAGCAAATAACCCCTCCATGGCCGCTCTAGCCCAAACCCAGGACCCTCGGAACGGTGAACCCAATCCTCCCCTCCACCGGATCGTTTTACTGTCGTTGGGAACCGGACAGCCACTGTGGCGCATCGAGGGTGCTCGTCACGACTGGGGACGCGCCCAATGGCTCGGACCTTTGATTGACCTGATTTTGGATGGCTTGATGGGCGTGGCCGATTATCAGTGCCGCCAATTGCTCGGGCCTCGCTACCATCGTGTGTCGCCGCGACTTCCCCCCGATCGAATCATTCGTATGGACGATTGGAAACGGCTCTCGAAACTTCGTGAACTGGCTGAACAAGTGGATATCAAGGAGACCATCCGGTGGATACAAGAGATTTGGGCCGGTGCTCCAAGAGCCCGGCAAGCCAAACCGAATGCAGCTTCCACTCGTACCCGAAGGCACGGACTTTCATCGGCCGAATCGGGCAAGTGAGCCGGCATGTGTTGACCGCCGAGTGGCCCATCGCTCTGGCGGTGCTGGCATGGGCTGCCAGCGCCGCAGAATCGTTGTTAGGTCCCGAATGGGCGACCCGGCAAATGGACTCTCCCGAACTCCGCGTTATCCCTATCGTGGACAGCCCTGTGCCCGCACTCCGGGTCCAGGTTATGCGGGAGTCTCGGCCTTTCTATGAGAGGCAGATCGGCTGGCCGTTGATCCGAGGCGTCGAGCCGGGCCACCGGGTGGCCGTGAGCGCACGTCTGCGATCCGCCACGGCCAACCCTGCGCGCCTGACGCTGGAAGGTTCCCGTTCGCCCTACGAAAGCATCGCAGAGTTCCTATTCCCACGCATTCCTGAAAGCTGGACCAACGTCGCACTCACTCAAACGGTCAGCCGCGCCTGGCCACCGGGAACACTCACGCTCCGGCTTCAAGTGGGACACCAGACTGGAGTCGTCGAGCTGGCCAATCTAGCGGTCACGGACCTGGGGCCGGACCCCGCATGGGTCGCCGCCCGCCAAGCAGTGCAACCTGAGGAAGTGCAGCGAAGGATTCGCGAAATTCGGGAAGTGAACCTTCGAGTCCTCGTACGAGACGCTCGAGGCTCTCCCCGGCCGGGGGCGACCGTCGAAGTTCAGCAAGTCCGCCACACGTTTCTCTTCGGCTGCAATTTCTTTCTCTTCGAGGCCACCAGCACTGAACCTTGGCAACTGGACTATCGCCGGCGCTTCACCAACCTGTTCAATTACGCGACGCTGCCGTTCTACTGGGGAGCGTTCGAGCCCCAGCCAGGCCGCGAACAACACCAGCGCCTAGAAAGCATGGCGCGCTGGTGCGCCGAACACGGCGTGGCCACCAAGGGACATCCACTGGTGTGGCACGAGGTATGGCCACGGTGGGCACCGGCGACGCGCGACGCCGCCCGTCCACTGTTGGAACAGCGGGTGAAACGAGTCATCCAGCATTACCAACCGTGGATCCGCTATTGGGACGTATGGAACGAGGCCACAGCGGCTCTCGGCGAACGGTTCAAAACGACCGGCGTGGCCGATTGGATCCGCCAAGACGGAGCTGCCCGCGCCGTGGCCGAAGCCTTCCAATGGGCACGCACGGTCGCCAGCCAAGATACCGTCCTGCTATACAACGATTTCAACGTGTCCACCGCCAACGAGAATTTGCTCCGGCAACTGGGCAACCTTGTCCAGATGCCCGATGCGATCGGGCTCCAATCCCATATGCATGGGTCTCCCTGGCCTCTCTCCAAGGTGTGGGACGTTGCCGAACGTTTCGCAAAATTCGGCCGCCCGATCCACTTCACAGAGGTCACAGTCACCAGCGGAGGGCCACGCCCTCGACCATGGAACCATGTTCCATACCAGCCGAACGAGTGGTCCACGACGCCCGACGGCGAACGCGAACAGGCGGAATATGTGGAATCCTTCTATCGTCTCTTGGTCAGCCACCCCGCCGTGGAGGCAATCACCTGGTGGGACCTCAGCGATCGAAATGCATGGCAACGGGCTCCGGCCGGCTTGGTGCGTCATGACATGTCCCCCAAACCAGCCTACGAACGGTTGCAGCGGTGCATCCGACAAGAATGGTGGACCCGTACCAACGCCGTTACCTCCGCCGATGGCAGTGTCACCGTTCGAGTGTGGCGCGCAGAACATGAGGTTGTCGCCCGCTTCGGCTCAACGCAGGCCCGAAGTTCGCTCCGGATTCCTCAACGCGGACCGCGCGAGCTCCAAGTGGACCTGCAGGTGCCCGCAGGTGAGTAGTTGCCCAGGGCAACCCCACACGCTACATTGCTGCGCATGAGCGACATCAAGTTTCCTCGTGTGTTGATCACCGGCGGTGCAGGCTACATCGGATCCGTTTTGGTCCCCATGCTCCTGGCCACAGGGCGAAAAGTCACCGTTCTCGACAACTTCATGTATGGACAAACCTCCTTACTGGACTGCTGCCACGATCCGAACCTCCGGATTGTTCGCGGCGACGCACGAGATGAAGCCGTGTTGGACCGGTTGTTGGAAGATGCCGACGCGATCCTTCCATTGGCGTGTCTGGTCGGTGCCCCTGCCTGCGAACGACGTCCCATCGAAGCCCGTTCGATCAATCTCGATGCCATCGAGCTGCTGCTCCAGTTGCGGCGGCCGCATCAGTGGGTATTTTTCCCTAACACCAATAGCGGATACGGAATCGGAAAGCCGGGCGAACTGTGCACGGAAGAATCGCCCTTGCGCCCAATCTCGCTCTATGGGCGGCTGAAAGTCGAGGCCGAACAAAAAGTGCTCACCGCAGGTCGAAGCGTCTCCCTGCGGCTGGCGACGGTGTTCGGCATCAGCCCCCGCATGCGCTTGGACCTCTTGGTGAACGACTTCACTTACCGGGCGGTCACGGACCGGTTCGTCGTATTGTTCGAGCCCCATTTCAAGCGTAACTATATCCACGTGCGGGACGTGGCGCGCGCGTTCATCCACGTTATGGAAAACGCCGGGCGCATGGAAGGTCAGGCCTACAACGTCGGCCTGAGCGACGCTAACCTGTCCAAGCTGGAGCTTTGCCAAGAAATCCAAAAGCAAGTGCCGGACTTCGTGTTTCTGGAAGCGCCCGTCGGCCGTGATCCGGACCAACGTAACTACATCGTCAGCAACGCGAAGATAGAGGCAACTGGCTACCGGCCACGCGTCTCCATTCAAGAAGGCATCGCGGAGCTGATCAAGGGTTACCAGATCATCCGACGTCATCAGTTCACGAACCTCTGACCTCTGCAGGCGGAATTATTCATGCTGGAGATCCATGCATCGATCGCCAGTACGCTACTCGCCCGTTGGCCCGACTTGCATAGCGGATGGTTGACGGCCGAAATTCGCACGGTGACCAACGAGGCCGAGATCGCTCGCGAATTGGAGCGTACCGCCAATAAACTCGCCGAACACGAGACCTTGGAAACCATTGCGGCCCATCCGATCATCGCCGCCACCCGTGCGCTCTACCGCGCCTGTGGCAAGGACCCAAGTCGCTACCGGCCGGCAGCCGAGCAGCTCCGGCGGCGGGCAGTTCGTGGGCTCGGACCTCGTCCAGTTGCTCCGCTCGTGGACCTGGTCAACCTCGCATCGCTCCGCACGGGCCTTTCGATGAGCGCGTGCGATCTGGATTCGATCCAGGGAAATATCACATGGGGAATCGGGCAGCCAGATGAACCTTACGAGGCCATCGGCCGCGGTCCCATGAACATCGCGGGGCTGCCGGTCTGGCGGGATGACATCGGCGCTTTCGCCTCCCCCACGAGCGATTCCGTGCGCACGTGCGTACGCCCGCAAACGACCCGCGTGCTTATCCTCCTCCATGGCCCAGCAACCCGCGAATTGCTTCACGACACCCTTCGTCACCTGGTCCAGGACCTCGAGCACTACACCGAGCCCCTGCAAGTCCGCTTTGGTGTGGTCTGAACCAACGGAGAGTCACGGCCTGGGAGCGAAAGGCCCGTGTCAAAGTTGCTCCACCACCGATGCCCTGGCGGGCCCGAAAAGTTTCAGCAAGCTAACCGCCAGACTTACTGCTCAAGACAAAGCTGATCGTCGTGGGGACCCCACCGCGGCAGTTCCGGGATTCAGCACGTCGTCCACGTCGCTCGGCGGCGAACGCTGGAGCCTAACGCTTCCATCGAGCACCTCCTTGACTTCGAGGTGGTGGGTCCGTAGTCTGCCTCCAACCCGACCTATGAGCTTACCTCGACATCTGGACAACGAGTACCGCCGGCAGCGCTGTGCGCACGCCGCCGAGCTAGAACGACTGGGGCATGCACCGTATGGGGGCGCCTTTCCAAGGGACGGCCGCCTGGCCGAACTCCGCGCGAATTTCACGGAAGGCAAGGTCGTTCGCGCGGCAGGCCGGTTGGTGACTCGTCGCGACATGGGTCGCACCGTGTTTGCTCACATCCAAGACTGGAGCGGCCGGTTCCAAATCTATTTGCGCCGCGATGAACTTCCCGCCACTACATGGGAAGCATTCCGTTATGTGGATCTCGGCGATCACATCGGCGTGGTCGGAGAATGTTTCACCACGCGGACCGGCGAGCCTACGCTGCGCGTCCGCGAGTGGACCATGCTCGCCAAAGCACTTCAAGTGCCGCCCGAGAAGTGGCATGGACTGCAAGACATCGAGCTCAAGTACCGCAAACGCTATCTCGACCTCATCGCCAACTCCGCAGTTACCCAGGTCTTTCGTCAGCGTGCAGCCATCCTGCGCCACATCCGGCGGTTCCTCACCGACCGAGGTTTTGAGGAAGTCGAAACCCCCATGCTTCAGCCCATCCCCGGCGGCGCCGCTGCACGCCCATTCGAAACGTTTTACAACGCCCTGAACACGCGCATGTATCTGCGCATTGCGCCGGAACTGTACTTGAAACGCATGCTGGTCGGCGGGTGGGACAAGGTGTTCGAACTGAACCGGAACTTCCGCAACGAAGGGCTCGACCGCTCACACAACCCCGAATTCACGATGCTGGAAGTCTACGAAGCTTACGGCGATCTCCGCTCGATGAAGAAGCTGGTTCAAGACCTCATCGTGTCCGTCGCCACGGAGGTAATGGGTAGCTTAAAAGTCGGGTCGGCGGAGTGTCCCGTCGATCTCACCCCACCCTGGCGTGAAGTCGCCTACGCGGATCTCGTTCGCGAAGCTGCCGGGTCCGACTGGTATGACCTGCCGCTGCCCGAGGCGCAGCAGCGCGCGGCCCAGTTAGGCATCGCCGTGGACCCCACGTGGACGCGCGTCGAACTCACCCACGAGATCTATGAAAAGGTCGTCGAGAAATCGTTACTGGCACCCACCTTTGTCACGCGCTTGCCCGTTGAGTTGATCCCGCTCGCGCGCCGTTGCCCCGATGACCCAACCTGCGCCGATGTCTTCGAGTTGGTCATCGCAGGCAAGGAAATCGCCCCCGCCTACTCCGAGCTCAACGATCCCATCGAGCAGCGACGTCGACTCGAGGAGCAAGCCCAAGGCGATCATTCGAAGCTCGACCAAGACTTCCTCGAAGCTCTCGAATACGGCATGCCTCCGGCCGGCGGTATGGGGGTGGGCATCGACCGCT
>CAACVY010000043.1 GCA_900661335.1 uncultured bacterium
GGCCTTTTTTCCAAGATAACGCGCTTTCATAATTTCATTAGCGGTTGGGGATCGATTGATAGCACGACGTTCGCCGGACTGCCGGACGGAGCGAACTTCACCGCGGGCGCGAATCAGTTCCAGATCAACTATGGGACGTTGCCCGGCTACTCGGATGATGTGACGTTGACCGTGGTGCCGGAGCCGGGGACGCTGGCCACGGTGGCATTGGCTTTGGCATTGGGCGCGCTGCTGCGTCGCCGTTGGACACACACTGACCCGGTGGTGGGGCGAACGCAATAGTCTTGATCGGACGTTAGGCGCCAATTCTGTGCGCGTTTAGCTTGGCCGACGAGCTCAGCCAGGGGGCTCGGTTCAACCTGCAATCGCCCAACAAAAATCGCTCGCCGAATGGTAGAGCGCTGCCGCTGTGCCGACTTTCCAAACCGCGGCGGCATGTAGCTCGTGCCTTAGGACTCACCCGGGTTCGTGAGCCAATGGGCTGTTTCCACATTCGATGCAATGGCGCATAACTGGGGGAGGGGGGAACAGTTCGCGTGACAGAGCCATCGCACATACTCTGGCCTAGATGGCGTTCAGCTTTTCTTCGGGCTTTGGGAGATTCCGACTCTACGTTGGGGCGGCTGTAGCTCGTTCGCGCGAAGGCGAAAAGTGTTCAGGGCAGCGGGTGTGACCGAAATTAGGTGCGGCAATCAAGCAAACCGCGCCTGGTCCCAGTCTGCAGCTTGGGTTCATGTTGCGGACCACTTTCGCGGCTCTAATAAGAGCTTTCAGCCCCGTCTTGATCAAAATTATCGGCCTTGTTTTGCTAGGAATTCAAGGTTGCGCGCTCGCTTCAGAACGCAGTAGTCGGGCAAGAGATCTAGCGGGAGCTTAGGGGGTTGAGCCTGTGGACGGATGGAGCCGCATCGAACGCGATTGCTGCAGGAGCCAATCATACAATGCAGGGTCGTCGTACGCCGCTGTCCAAGCATCGTGACCTGCTTCTGGAAACACTGTGAACCTTACGGTTCCCCCGGCTTTGCGAATTGCCTCGACCATTACTTCGGATTCTCGCAACGGCACCACCGGGTCCTTCGCGCCGTGGAACACCCAGGTGGGAATGTGGCGGAGCCGATCTGCGTGAAACCAGCGCCCTCCGCCGCAGATTGGCACGATCGCAGCCCACAACTCCGGGTACTCGGCTGCCAGCCGCCAAGTCCCATACCCGCCCATGCTGAGCCCCGTTAGGTATATGCGGTCCGGGTCCACGCGCAGGGTGTGGAGTAGTTCGTCGACCAGTGCGCGTACGGCGAGGATCTCGCGGGTGTTTTCCCACCACTCGCCTGCCGGGCACTGTGGCGCCGCCACGATCATGGGCAAAGTGCGGCCGGCTGCAATCAGTTTCGGCGGGCCGTGTTTCAGAACGAGCTTCAAATCCTCTCCGCGTTCTCCGGCACCGTGGAGGAACACCAACAGTGGCCAGCGGCGGTTTGGCTCGGTGTCGTACCCTGGCGGCAATCCCAACCAGTACCGGCACTCCACATGAATCGTCTCGGTTCGATCCAATTTCATCGCTTTCATCTCCGACCCCTTCGCCAAATCTAACGCCAAGCCTTGAGCGGTCCCCATCAGCACCAACCAAAGTCTGAGTTTGCCCATCGCATTCATACAACGAACCATACCCTGGGTGCTTGTGAAGGAAAAGTCGGTTTGCCCGGCGGATGCATCCGCGACGGCTCCCGCATTAAGGTCCGAAGCCGAGTGCGTTTCGGCGCCGCCGCTCGGTCTGCGGGGAAAGGTGGCGGTGTGCTTGATCCGGCGCTTTTACGCGTTTCGGTAACCGCATGCGGCACCCTCAGCGTGCCGATCGTTGAATGAAGCAGAGAACCGCGTCCATGGTTGGGCGACGGTGGGCTCGAGCCAGAGGTCGCAGCATCTTCAGCTTCATGGACGATCCCTCGGTTCGGCTTGAGACGGTTGAATTCCGAGCGGAAGTGCGGTTTACTTGTAAGGAGCTGAAGACGTCAACCAGGAGCCACCCATGATCAAGAAAAAAGTTGCCGACGCCTTGAACGAACAGATCAACAAGGAGTTGTACTCGTCGTATCTCTACCTTGCGATGGCGGCGTACTGCCACGGGGAAGGGTTGTCCGGCATTGCGCATTGGCTGGAAGTTCAAGCCGAGGAAGAGCGCGGGCACGCTATGAAAATCTATCGGTATCTTGTCTCTCAAAACGCGCGCGTGCAACTGGCCGCGATCAGCGCGCCGCCCGCTGATTTTGGAACGCCTCGGCGCGTCTTCGAAGAGGTTCTCGTGCATGAGCAAACCGTGACGGCTTCCATTCACCATTTGATGGAGTTGGCCGTGAAGGAGTCAGACTACGCGACGCAGGGTTTTCTCGGGTGGTTTGTCTCCGAGCAGATCGAAGAAGAGGCGACCGCCCAAGAGATCGTCCAGCGGTTTAAGCTGGTCGGCAGCGATTCGCGTGGGCTGTACTGGTTGGACCGTGAACTTGGGCAGCGGGGCCGTTGATCACGACGGCGCAGGCTCCCGCGCGAGTGGGAACGATGCGCGGCCGCGAGGAGGATGTGCGATGAAACGATGGTGGTGGGTTTGGATGTTCACCGGGTGGACGGTGGCGGGGCTGGCTCAAGAGCTGTTCGTGGTGCCGGCGCGATATTCCGTGCTCCAGGTGATGTTCGACATTGTGCGTCTACGCCCCGCGGGCCTAGTGTCGTACCAGGGTTCAGCGACCAGCCCGACGATCGCGTTGCACGCGTGGAATGGTGAGGAATGGGTTGCGATCTCGCTCGAGGCCTTTCGTGATGGATCGTTCGCACGCGTGCGACCGGCCCGCATCGCGCTGGTGGGAGACAAAGATATGTTGCCACCCGCGCTCGTAACGGCGGCACAGGCATTGGCCCCCGTCGTGGTCAATTGGACCGAGCTCGATAACGCAGCATTGATCAACGCGGCAGGCCAATGGCTCAAGTTCACGCCCCGCGAGTGGCAATGGATGGCGGCCCGGTACAACATGTCCCTGACGGACGTCCACGAGCCGCTGCGACGGGACAGTTGGTACTATCATCCTCATACGGAACTGCGTCGGGGTCCAGCGATTCCTCTCCGTGTGCAGGGAACCCGTGCACCCCCACCTGCCCCCGTAGTCCCTGTGACCGGCCCCTCAAAAGAACCCGCGGCGGCGCCGCCGGGAGTGCCTACGAATGCTGCTGCCGCTGGGTCGCGCCCGCAGCCGGCTCCGCGCATGGTTCCGGCGGCGACGAACCTACCGCCTTCCGCAGCGCCGAATGCGATGTGGGAGCCACCCGAGCTCGCGCCACCTCCGTTGCGAAAGAGCCCTGCCGACAAGTAACGGTTCGCGTATGATGCGCTTGGCGCTGCTGCAAGTGGTCTCGGTTTTGGCCGGGATGGGTTTGGGAACAGCAGTCGCCTCGGCGCAGTCGGACTCTTCTTCTCAGCGCAAGCCGTCTTGGCTGCCAGAAAAACACCGCGCGCTGTTCGTTTGCGTGGTCGAAGACAAGGTGACGCTCAGCTGGAACTCTGAGAAGGGATACCTGTATACGATTCTCTACACCGACAAGCCGCAGGGCGATGCAGTCTGGCTGCCCTTGCCGGGGTACGTTCGCATGCCCGGCACCGGCCGCACAGAAACGCTGGTCTTCCGCATAGATCCCGCGCGCCCCCGCCGGTTCAATTTGCGCGTCGAAGAAGCTTCGAAAGTGCGCAAGACCAGCTCCAATACGGTCCCCGGGAAGGTCACCGCTCCCGATCAACGGCGTTGAGCGGACCCAAGTCGCCTCGATCTTTTGCCCACGTCGATGCGCGACGTTCGCGATGGATTCGAAACTTGATTCAGGTCCATTGCCCCCCAGATCTGGGCGCTGGGGGCCTAAGAGACCGCTCCATTTTCCGAGGCCCGTGCGCGTGGAATCTTGGGGATGAAACGGATCGATTCGGCGATGTAACTGCAGGAGAAAGGTTGGGGGTCGGCCGTTCTGCCACTCGTACGGGGATTATCCCGGCCACCCCCCGACCACGACGATTTCCACGTGGTGTGAGTTTGGGAACATGTCGAACGGCTGCACAACCTCTATGTGCAGGCCAGCGACCGTCAGTTCACGAAGGTCGCGAACCAATGTAGCCGGGTCGCAAGAGATATATACAAAGCGTCGTGGGCGCACCGCGCATAGCACCCTCCTTAGCGCAGCACTCAGGCCTGTTCGGGGAGGATCCACGATCACCCAGTCAGCTCCCGTGCGTAGGCAGGTCGGCGCGACCACCTCGGCCCGCGCATGAAGAATCCGCACGTTCCCGACCGCGGCGGTCGCAAGGTTAAGCTTGGCCACTTCGACGGCGGACCGCTCGCTTTCGATCGCGAGGATTTCCCGCGCGTACGGGGCCAGAACCAACGACAAGGCTGCGGAGCCTGCGTAGAACTCCACCACCTGACCCGGCGGTTCTTGAGCGATGCGCGCAGCGATCCAGTCGAACATAATTTCGGCGACGGCCGTGTTCGTTTGGAAAAAATCGTGCGGCCCTATCGTGTACGTGTGGCCACACATCCGTTCGCGGATGGTGCCAGGTCCCACGACGACGACGGGTCCACGCCCTGGGCCCTCGCCCACCAAGGTGGTTGCGAGGGACTCAAAGGCGCTTCGCCATTCGGGATGAGATCCCAGTACATCCGGCCCCGACCAGTGAACCATCCGATCTCCGGTCCGCTTTCCTTCTCGCACCGTCACTCGGCGGGGCCACGTGGACCGGTCGTGTCGGGCCATGAACTCTTCGACACGACGGACAATCTGTTGGGCATGCTCGGATTGCAGGATGCAGTGGCGAGCACTCACCACCACGTCGGCCGAGCCATGTTGGTGGAAACCACAGGTAGGGGCGCCACGGTGCTGGCAGGTGGAGTAGGCGGACTTGTTGCGGAAGAACTCGTACCGGGAGGCACCGAGGAGGTCGTTCACAATCTCCGACGAAAAGCCCGCGCGCTGGAAAACTTCGCCAAGCATCTCGCGACGGAATCTAAGCTGCGCCTCCGGCTGGATGTGCAGCCATGAACAGCCCCCGCACTCGCCAAATACGGGGCAAGGTGGACACCGTCGCCAGGGAGAAGGGGACAACACTTCCACGACGTGTCCATGCGCAAAGGAGGCCCGCCGCTTCGTGATCTTGACCACTACCTGTTCTTCCGGCAAGCCGCCGTCCACGAACACTACCCACCCGTGGTCCCGAGCGAGCCCCCACCTCGGGAACACGAGCTTTTCGATCCGCACGGTTCGGAGTTCGGCTTGCATTCGGCTTCCATCGCCCGTAAACGAAGGTTGAGATTTTGGTCGAGCAGCAATTCGGGCGCAATTCTGCGGGTGCGTCGCGGGAGCCGCCAGTGCGTGGCCTGACCGATGTCGATCTTGAAGGTGCTCGGGGTTCGCCGTAGTCTGAACTGTGGAGATGCACGCGAACCGGACAGTTCTCATATGGGCGATGGGATGGGCGGCGGTGGTGACGCACGCAGCGGTGTCGCCACCGACGTTTGAGCGATACCAAGTCATTTTGGAGCGGCAACCCTTCGGGCCTGCGTTGAGCGCGGAAAGCACGGAGGCCTCGACGACCTCTACGACGATGGTGGCTACCTCGGCGACTGGTGAGGCGTTGGGTCTGAGGGCTTGCGGACTGGTCCAAGTCGAAGGCGAGGGGCTTCGCGCGGGGTTAGTGGATAGCAAAACCGGCAAATCCTACTTTTTGGCTCCTGGAGAGATGGAAGACGGCATTCGTGTGGCGTCGGTGAATTTCGAAACCGAGGAAGTGGTGGTCCAGCGAGGCAGCGAGATGGCCATTTTGCGGTTGAAGGAAGCAGGCCCGGGCGAAAAGAAAGCGGGCGGTAGTGCTGTGACTCGGCCCGCATTCACGCCCCCGCGGCCACCGACCATGAGCGCGCCCACGCCACCTTCTACGCCATCGTCGTCACCTCCGCCACCGCCCCCGCGGTTGCAAGGCCCGGAGCTGGAAAAGCAGTTGCGCGAGTACCAAATGGAAGTGATTCGAAAAGGTTTGCCGCCATTGCCCATCCCATTGACCCCTGAGCAAGACGCGCAACTGGTCCAGGAGGGCATATTACCCCCGCAGACCCCCATGGTGATTCAGCGGCCGGATGCGCAGATCATTATTCAGCCTGCGCCGGCTGGAGTGACGGTTGGCGGGGCCGTCATCACGCAGTAGGATTGTTTCAGCGCAAGGTCTCGCGAAAGCCTTCGGGCGGCGTGCGACTCCGCTTGAACCCTCCATCACTTGACCGGGGCGCCAGCCCGCGGTTGCGAAGGGCTGGGCGTGGGAACGAACCCGACCTGAGTGTTCGGACAGCCCACACGAGGCCGGCGGACGGGTGAGGCCAATAGGGGGCGAAGGGTCTAGCTTTGCGATGGAGACCGCGCCGCGCCGTGCACGGAGAGATCCAGGATGGCCGCGCGCAAACGTTCCACGGCCCACTGGAGCAGTGTGTCCTCGATATTCAAAGGGGGCATGAGGTACACCACTGGCCCCAGCGGCCGCACAAGGATCCGTTCGGACCATAAGCGTTGTCGAACGGCGCGAGCGGCTTCTGCACTGTACAGTTCGACCGCGGCGATGAGGCCGAGCCCTCGCACACTCCGGACTGCGGGGTGGTTACGGAGCGGTCGAAGAAGCTCCTGCACGGTGTTCCCGAGTGCCGCTGCGCGCTCGGGGAGGCGTTCGCGCTCGTAGACTTGGATGGCGGCCACACCCGCCGCGGCCGCCAGAGGGTTGCCCGCAAATGTGTGCCCGTGGTAGAAGGTGTGGTCCTCCGGATAGTCGGAAAACGATTCGTAGATCTCGTCGCGCACAATCGTTGCGCTGATGGGCAACGTGCCGGCCGACAGCGCTTTGCCTGCGCAGAGGATGTCGGGCGCGATGCCGGCGTGTTCGAACGCCCACCACCGACCCGTACGACCAAACCCTGTGGCGATTTCATCAGCGACGAACAGACAGCCTTCCTCGCGGCTCCAGCGGAACAAGGCGGCCAAGTATTCAGCTGGATAGATGCGCATGCCCGCGGCACCTTGACACATCGGTTCGACGATGATTCCCGCCACTTCGCCTCGGTGGATCGCCAGGCGTTGTTCGGCCATTCTAATATACGACTCCACCTCGTCGAGCTCACGTGGCACCGGCAGACGGATCGCGGGCGGACACATGTGTTGGAATGGTCGATGGAACTGCTCAAGAAACCCCAGCCCCACCGCGGCCAACGTGTCGCCATGATACGCGCCGTCCAACCCAACCCACCACCGGCGTCGAGCCTGGCCTCGTTGAGCGTGGTATTGCAGCGCGATCTTGATCGCGGCTTCGACTGCGCTGGCGCCGTCGGATGCAAAGAGCACGTGGACGCGCCCGTCGAGGCTGTGCCGTGCCAAGCTCTCGGCTAACCGTACGGCGGCCGGATGGGTCAAATGGCCCAGAATGGAATGATCTAACCGGCCGAGCTGCGCCTCAATGGCTGCGATGACTTCAGGATGGCGGTGGCCGAGAGCACACGACCACCATGAGGCGATCGCATCCAACCAACGGCGCCCCTCAGAGTCCACCAGCCATGGGCCTTCCCCTGCGACAATGACAGGCAGGCCCGCTTCCACGGCGGAGTGCGGCGTGTAAGGATGCCATACATGGGCGCGATCCAATCGTGGAAGCTCATGGAATTCTTCGTTCACCAAGCCGACTCACACTCGCTTGGAATGCTCTTCAAGTAACGTACCGCCCAATGCGTCCACTGGCCGATTCGGCTCAAAGTGCAATCTCACGGGTTGCCTAGGACTGGGGCAGGGCGGGCCAGCCCCTGGAGTCGCCTCGCGTACGTTGTACGACCGAGCATCATTGAGGCCGCCATGGCGCCCACCATTCCATCTCTGGCGTGGGCATGTCCGTGGCCGGGCTACGGAATCAACCCGGCCTTCCGACACTGTTCGAGAACCCACGGATAGGTCTGTTCGATTCCGCGGCGCAGATCGTATTCAGCGCGCCACCCGAGGGATTCGATCCGTGCATGGCTGAAGTTGCGCGAGCGAACTCCCACTGGCCCAGGAGTGCTCCGGATCGAAATCCGCTTCCCGGCCACCGACGCGACCGTCTCCACCAGCTCGCGAACCGTCACGTATTGCGAACTGCCGATGTTCACCGGTCCCTCCAGGTCCGAATGCATCAGCATCACGATTCCCTCGATCATGTCATCAATGTACGTGTACGACCGGACCGCGGTGCCGTCGCCCCAGATCTCGATTTCCCCGCCGTCGGGCGCGCAGGCCACTTTGCGGCAGATGGCCGCGGGGGCTTTTTCGCGCCCGCCGCGCCACGTGCCCTCGGGGCCGTAACAGTTTTCGAACCGGGCTATCCGGACGGCCATGCCGTACCGGCGACCATAGGCCATGGCCACGCGTTCGGAGTACAGTTTTTCCCAACCATATTCGTTGTCGGGCTGCGCGGGATAGGCGCCCGCTTCGTCCAACGGCGGTTCGCCGGGCGCCATGTCGCGGTAGACGCAGACCGAAGACGAGAAGAAATACCGCTTGACGCCAAGCGTGGCCGCGGCGTGGGTCATGTGCACATTGATCAGCACGCTGTTATGCATGATTTCACACTCTGCGGAGTGAATGAACCCCATGCCGCCCATGTCGGCCGCCAACTGGTACACCTCGTCGACGACCTGCCCATTGGCCAACGTCACCGCCTTGGTGCAATTGCGGGGTTCGCGGAGATCCAACAGCCGAAAGTCATCGGCGGCCGTTTTGGAAAACTCCGGTCGTTTGATGTCAACGCCACGAACCCAGTACCCATCCTTCTTGAGACGACGAACAAGATGATGTCCAATGAACCCGCCTGCGCCACATACCAGGGCTGTTTTCATATGGAATCTGCCTTTCTCAATCGTGTGGATCATGATAGCCTGTTTGTGTCCAGAAACCAATCGAACGAAGGAGTGCCTGACGATGCAACGGTGGTACTTGGGACTCGACTCGAGCACACAAAGCTTGACGGCGGTGGGCATCGCGCCCGACAGTCGAAAAATCCTTTGCGAGATTTCGTTGAATTTTGACCGTGAGTTGCCGGCGTACGGGACGCGTAACGGGACCTTGCGACACGAAGATCCGACGGTGGTCCATGCGCCACCCCTGATGTGGGTCGAGGCGTTGGACAAGATGTTCGAACGGTTGCGCCGCGAAGGGCTCCCCTTAGGTGAACTGGCCGCCGTCTCCGTGTCTGGACAGCAGCACGGGTCTGTCTATCTCAACGAAACCGCGGCCGATCGACTAGCCCGGCTGGACCCGGCGGTGCCGTTGGTGGAAAAGTTACGAGGGGTGTTCTCGCGTCCCACGTCGCCGATTTGGATGGATTCCTCCACCTCGGTGGAGTGCGCGGAGATCACCGAGGCCTTGGGTGGGCCGGCAGAGGTTGCGCGGCGGACCGGATCCGCGGCGTTCGAGCGGTTCACCGGTCCGCAGATCCGAAAGTTTTACAAGATGGACCCCGAGGGATACCGCCGCACCGCCCATATCGCGCTCGTGTCGTCGTTCCTGCCGTCGGTGCTAGCAGGTCGGATCGCGCCGATCGACGTCGGGGACGGTGCCGGCATGAACCTTATGAACATTCATACGAGGGACTGGGATCCCGCTGCGTTGGCGGCAACGGCACCGGACCTCCGGCGCCGATTGCCGCCGATCGTGGAATCGTGGACGGTGGTCGGGCCCATCGCACGATACTTTGTCGAGCGCTATGGGGTCTCACCTCAGGCCCAAGTCGTCGTCGGGTCCGGCGATAATCCCTGCAGTTTGGTCGGGCTGGGGCTGGTTCGCTCGGGGATGGTGGCGATCAGCTTGGGCACCAGCGACACCTACTTTGGGGCCATGGACGAGTGTCGTGTATCGCTCGAGGGCGAGGGCCACGTGTTCGGTTCGCCCACCGGCGGGTACATGACACTGGTTTGCTTCAAGAACGGATCGCTCGCGCGCGAGCGGGTGCGCGATCAGCTGGGATTGGACTGGGAGGGCTTCGCGCGTGCGATTTTCTCGACGCCCCCGGCGCTGGGCGGGCGGGGATTGATACTTCCTTGGTTTGAGCCGGAAATCACTCCGAAGGTCTTGAAGCCCGGCGCGAGGTATCAAGGTCTGCGTCCCGATGATCCGGCGGTATGTCGCGCGGTCGTGGAGGCACAGATGATGGCGATGCGGATCCACACGCGATGGATGGGCGTTCGACCCTCGTGTATCTACGCCACCGGTGGCGCATCAGCCAACCCGGCCATTTTGCGTGTGATGGCCGATGTGCATCGGTGCCCGGTGTACCGATTCGAGACCACGGCGAGCGCAGCGTTAGGTGCGGCGCTGCGCGCGTTTCACGCTTGGCAGCGAAGCGCGGGCGATCCTCTGACATGGGAAGAGGTGGTTCGAGGTTTTGCCGAGCCGGTCCGGGATTCCCGAGTGGATCCCAGTCCCGAGACCGCGGCGGCGTATGATGCGATGGAAGTGGCTTACCGCGATTTCGAGCAAAAAGAGCTGGCTCGAAGCCAGGCTTGAACGAGGGACAGGAGGTGACCCACATGAGGCGACTCGCAATTCATGCCGGGTGGATCCTTTTGGTCCTCGGGCACCTCGGTGGCGTAGGTTGTCGGCGAGCCGTACCTCCCCAACCGGGCCCAGGGCTCGAGGGCTTGGCGAGCGCATTAGACTATTACTGCATGCAGATGGGAGACTATCCAGACAGCTTGGATGGCACCAACGTCGTGGAACGTCTTCGGAGTTATCATCCGGAGGTGAGCCTCAACGATTCGTGGGGGCATCCGGTCAAGTACCGGAAAATCGGCCCAGGGAGTCTGGAACTGCGTTCAGTCGGTGCCGATGGTGTAGAGGGGACGAAGGACGACGTAGTCATTCGCCGCGGCCCGGGCGTGTCTTCTCCGGGTGATTCCCCGAAATGAGGCTCTGGCCGCCGCTATCCCGTCGGAACGCTATGGCGTCTGCGCTTAGGGAAAGCTAGGGGGCGAAACGGTGGGTGCTGTTGGCGGCGTGGATGCCGATCTATCCAGCCGCGGCATGGCCCAGTTGTGATTTACGACCCGCGGAGAAACGGACGGCGGCGCGCTGGTTTCTCCTGGGGGGAACCGGGGGGTTCTTGGTTTCATTCCTCGCTTTCGGATCTACTTGCCGCCTCAAATCCTGCCGAGTCACTGCCAACAAAAACTCTTGCGCGATGGAGTATATAACTTTTCGATTCCTCGAGGTTGCGTACCGGACCGGTTGACATGGGAAGACTTGAGGTGGTGCAAGTTCATGGTGACAAATTTGGGATATGACGAGGCCTTCGATTTTCGGGTGTCCAAATGGCATGTCTGGGATGCCGTTCTGTGTTGAGTGATCCCAAGCCCCTGCAGAATTCCCGGCCAGAACGGTGGATTTTCTTGACACTCCGGAAAATGTGTGCTATCTTGAGCACCAAGAATTACGGAGTAACTATGAAGACAGATCCGAACGATGGTGCGCAGGCGTTAATTCGCTGCCTGGAGAACGAGGGCGTAGAGTATATTTTCGGGCTTTCGGGAGGTGCGGCGATTCCGATTTTCGACGCCTTAGTGACGACCAAAACTAAAATCAAGCTCATCTTGGTGCGTCACGAGCAAGGCGCCACCCACATGGCCGATGGCTATGCGAGGGCGACGGGGAAGCCCGGCGTAGTTCTCGTCACCAGCGGACCTGGGGCGACCAATACGGTGACGGGAATCATGACCGCGCACATGGACTCCGTGCCGATCATCGTCATCAGCGGCCAGCAGATCCGGTCTATGATCGGCAAGGACGCATTCCAGGAAGCCGACGTGTTCGGTATTACGATGCCGATCGTCAAGCACAGTTACCTGGTGAAGGAGACCAACGACATTCCGCGCGTGGTTCGGGAGGCCTTCTATGTCGCCAGCACCGGTCGACCCGGTCCGGTGGTGATCGACATTCCCAAAGATGTTTCTTCGGGTCCCTTCACGGGCGATCTGCATCCACCTATGGACCTACCGGGGTACCAAGTGAACACCGACCAGGTGGACATGGAGAAAATCCACCAAATTGCTGAAGCTCTGAGTAAGTCTACACGGCCGGTGATCCTCGCGGGCCATGGAGTTTTGATCTCGGGGGCGTGGGCCGAGTTGCGACAACTAGCGGAGACGCTGAACGCGCCGGTCGTGACGACTTTGTTGGGTAAAGGGGCGTTCCCCGAAACCCATCCGCTGTCGTTAGGCTGGATGGGCATGCATGGGACAGCCTATGCCAACAAGGCCGTCGTGGAATGCGACCTGATCATGTCCATCGGTTCGCGGTTCGACGATCGGATCATCGGCATCCCGTCACGCTTTTGCCGCAATGCCACGCGGATTCACATTGATATCGACCCGGCGGAACATGGCAAGATGATCCCTTGCCACATCCACCTTGTGGCCGATGCTCGGAAAGCGCTCCAAGCTTTGTTGCCGCATGTGGGCCGATTGAAGACCGACGAGTGGTTAGCGCACTTGAACGGCTACAAGCGAAAGTATCCACTTCGGTACCGGCGCCGCGGCCGGTTGAAGATGCAGCACGTCATTGAAGAAGCCTGGAAGCTCACGCAAGGGAAGGCCATCGTGACCACCGACGTGGGGCAGCATCAAATGTGGGCGGCCCAGTTCTATCGCGTGGACTACCCCAACCAGTTCATCACCTCGGGCGGAGCGGGGACCATGGGCTATGGTCTTCCGGCTGCCATCGGGGCTCAATTCGGCCGTCCGAACGATTTGGTGATCGCGTTCGTGGGCGATGGCGGGTTTCAGATGACCATGTACGAGTTGGCGACCGCGAGTGTGCATCGGCTCCCGATCAAGATCATTGTTCTCAACAACCACTACCTCGGTATGGTTCGCCAGTGGCAGGAGCTCTTTTACGAGGACCGGAAATCTGGAGTCGATCTCGAAGGCAACCCGGATTTTGTCCGCCTGGCGCATGCGTACGAGAACGTTCGGGCGTGGCACTTGCGCCGTGCCGGCGATGTGCGCCGGGTGTTGACTCGTGCTTTGGAGTACCACGACGGCCCTGCATTGATCAACGCAGAGGTCGAAAAGACGGACAATGTCTTCCCGATGGTTCCGGCGGGTCGGGCGCTGGAAGATATGCTTATCGAACGGCCTCGCCACCGGCTCGAAAAGCCCTCGGGTTCGACGTAAGGTGGAGACATCCATGAACCTCACAACCCATTCCAGCGGGGGTCCATCCATCATGAACCGTGATCCCAACCATGAAACCCATACGATTAGCGTATACGTGACCAACCGGCCGGGCGTGCTCGCTCGCATTGCGTTGGTATTCGCTCGGCGCGGTTACAACATCGAATCGCTGGTGGTATCGCCGGTGGTGGATACGCATTTTTCTCGGATGACCATCACGTTGAAAGGGCATCCGGATGGGCTGGACCAGGTCATCGCGCAGACGTCCAAATTGGTGGATGTCATCCGGTGCGTCGAGCACTCGGGCGAGGATTCCGTGGTGCGCGAAATGGCCTTGGTGAAAATCGCGGTGGCGGAAAGCGAGCGCACGGCGGCGTTGCAAATCGCGGAGCATTTCGGCGCCAAGACCGTGGACCTCACGGAAAACTCGATGATCTTGCAAGCGGTGGGGACTTCGGAGAAGATCGACGCGATGATCCGGTTGCTCGAGAGATTTCGGATCATCGAGTTGGTCCGGACCGGCAAGGTGGTCATGGTCCGTGGCGATCAAATGACCTAGCCGCGCGCGCCGCTGGCGCTACGACCTTTCGGTCGGTAAAATTCCTGCCATGGCCAGCGACGTGCCCAAGGCCCAACCGTCGCAAGCATCGTCCCCGTTCGAACTCCGGGCGTCGTTCCCCGACCCGGTTCGGCAGCGCTTGTTCGAGCTGTTGAAAGGGACGCTGGAACGCTGGTTCCAGCTGGACGAGCTCGATCGGTTGTACCGCGCCGCGAAGGAGCTGGCCCCCGGCGGGGATTTCATTGAAGGTGCCATGCGCTCGGTGGGGGTGACCCCCGAGATCGCCGAGGAGGATTTGCGGCGCATTCCCGCTACTGGGCCCGTGATGATCGTGTCGAATCATCCGCTCGGCGGTACGGATGCCCTGGTGTTGTTGGGCGTCGTACGGCGGGTCCGGCCCGACGTGAAGTTGCTGAGCAATTTCCTCCTAAGCCGAATTCCCGAGATGCATGATCTGGCCATCTTCGTGGATCCGTACGGGGGGGCGAAAGCCGTGCGCGCGAATCTCCACCCCATGAAAGAGTGCGTGAGGTGGTTGCGGGGCGGGCACGCGTTGATCGTGTTCCCTTCCGGGGATGTGTCCCGACTGATTGTCCGCGAGCGGCAAGTCGTAGACCCACCCTGGCAGACCACGGTGGCCTCGCTCCTGCGGATGGCTCGCTGCCCCGTATTGCCCATGTTCGTAGAGGGCCGCAACAGCGCGTTGTTCCAAGCGCTCGGCCTGTTACATCCCCGGTTCCGCACGGCCATGTTGCCTCGGGAACTCGTCCGGAAGCGCGGCTGGCGAATCGGTATTCGTGTGGGGTCCTTGATCCCCTTCGAACGGCTGGAGCCGATGGGGGACGAGGACATGATGGCGTATTTGCGACTGCGCACATACGTGTTGCGGGGTCGGGCCTCCCCCAACGCGGCCTCCTCCGAGCCTCGGCCGGTCCACACCACACCTGTGGCGCCCCCCTTGCATGCGGATGTGCTTGCGCAGGATGTTTGGCTCTTGCCTCCCGAGGCCTGTCTGTTGGAGTTCGACCCCTTTGTGGTCTACTGCGCGGAGGCACGACAAATCCCGAACTTGTTGCATGAGATTGGTCGCCTGCGTGAGCTCACCTTCCGAGCCGCCGGCGAAGGAACCGGCCGCGACCTCGACCTGGACCGCTTTGACGAATACTACCTCCACCTCTTCCTGTGGAATCGCAAGACCTCCGAGTTGGTCGGCGCCTACCGATTGGGTCCAACCGACGTGATCCTGCCGCGCTACGGAAAAAACGGGCTGTACACCAGCACGCTGTTCCGCTACTCGCGCCGTTTGCTGGACCGCCTGGGGCCCGCCCTCGAGCTGGGGCGTTCGTTCGTCCGCGCCGAATACCAGCGCTCCTATTCCCCCCTGATGTTGCTCTGGAAAGGCATCGGACGATTCATCTTGCGCAACCCCCGGTACCGTCATCTGTTCGGGCCGGTCAGCATCAACAACCAGTACAATACTCTGTCGCGTCAGATGATGATGCAGTTCCTGCGCGCGAATCGGCTCGACACTCGAATGGCCCGGTATGTACGCCCACGCCATCCCCCTGCGCGGATCCCCCTGCGCGAGCGCTGGAACCCGAACATTTTCCAACGAATGGTTCGCAGCATGGACGACGTCAACGAGCTCGTCGCGGAAATCGAAAAAGACCGCAAGGGTGTGCCCGTGTTGCTCAAACAGTACCTGAAGCTCGGGGGACGTTTGCTGGGGTTCAATGTGGACTCCGAATTCAGCGACGTGCTCGACGGCCTGATTTGGGTGGATCTGCTGGACATTGACCAAAAAATCCTGGTCCGTTTTCTCGGCCGCGAAGAGGCGGCGGCGTTCCTGGCCTACCACGGCCGCACCCTTTCCGTTCCGGAGGAGTGATCCCCAATCGGTCTGCAGGCGCAGCCGGCAGGCAGTTCCCGAAACCCTAGATGCACGGTGCCTGTGCGGGGAACTCTTGAAGACCGCCTACCCGCGTGCCCCGAGCCCCGAGCTACCCCGCGACGTTGGAACGACTTGACGTGCGAGCGATGGCAATGTGCGTCGGACCCACCCAAGCCAGCGGGCAGGCGATTGCACACAATCCCAGCCGCTGCGCAAAACGAATCAATGCAGGTTCCGGGTAGGTCTGGAGCCATAGGCCGCCACGAATTCCCGGGTGGACCGTACGCAGCCGTTGCCACCCCGTCTCGATCAAAAGGCCCACCCCAGCCGCGTCGAATGAGCGCTCTCCGTTCACCGAACTTTCGCGGTGAGGACCGCGCAGGAGCGCATCCAAGTGCGCGAGATCGAACCACACCATCGCGGTCCAATCCGCTGCCGCGTCCGCTGCCAACACAGCGCGGGGAATCGAAAGATGCAGGTGGATGACCAGCCGAGGGGCAAGCTTTTCCAACGATTCGCGGATCCATCGAAGGCGCTCACACGCGGCGTCCCCGAAATCTTCAGGGTCTACCACGATTTCGATCGCACCCTTTCGATGGGCCTGGATACGGCCGAGCCATTCCGCGAGACGAGGTCCGTTCGCATCCAGGTTGTCTGCCTGGGCGTGGAGGTCCCGAACGATCGCGGGAGAGTCCGCATACCCGCGCGCGCCCCGCTTATCCAACTTCAGCCACCACAGCACGCGAGATCGGCACCGTCTCTCGAAGCGAGGTACCGGAGGCGACTCGTCAAGCGAGGTGTTGACACACACGGCTCGAAGATGTCGGCGTAGCCAATCCGGAATGGGGTTCGGGGTGCCATCCCAAAGCCCAACCACGTCCAAGTTATGCCGTTCTGCTGCCCATCGGATCAGGGTCATCCCAGCGGGAGAGGGAAGCTCCTCGGAACATCCCGCGGTCCCCATGACCTCGGCGACTTCGCGAGGATCCAGCGTGCTCAAGGCTTCTTCCACCGTCCACAACTTCGGAACGCTTCGGCTTTGATGGAGGTCGCGCCCCGTGACCAGTTCCACCGCCCACCGGACCGCCGCGCGCGGGGTTCGTCGACACGGCAACACGCTCGCAATCCACACGCGACTACGCTCGATGACGAATTCCAGTTGCTGCGGACGTCGAGTCACCAGCTCCGCCTGTTCGACCACGCGGAACGCATTCCAAAGCGCGGTTCGCAAGTTGGCGGAACGAGCTTGCTCCAAAGTCTCCACAGGCAGCCCTTGTTCGGGGACTGCGTCCCGCACGGTGTCGTCGGTCACTAGACAACCTCGGACCCCGGCCGTTCCCGCGATGGGATCGCGGGACCAAAGAACGCAACGCGCCGACTGTTCGTCCATGTCCCCGAACGCGGCCCAAGTGAGCGCCACCGGGATGCCGGGTGCGAGGACGGTTCGACGCCGGTGGCAGCCTCCGCAGGTCTTCCACCGCTCGTACAGTCCCGTCAGAAGTCCTCGCAGCTGTTCGGTTAGCTCTCGGGGGAAGGCCCGACGCGTGCGTTCGGTGAACCGTCGCAGCAAGACTGCGCACCACTCTCGTGCCGCCTTGGAGTCGAGAAGGGTTGCCGACCCAACCCCGCAGCGTTGGAGAAACGAATGCCATAGTTCGGTCCATTCCTCAGGTGCTTGACCCAGCGCACCGACCGCGTACGCGCGGATCAAACGCGCATAGGCTCGCCACGCGGGGGCCTCCGTGCCGGTGACTGTTGCGAACTGTTGGATGGTGGATTCGTTCAGCCCGAGCACCACCGGGTCAAATCCATCGAGCTCCGATCCTCGAGGTGGCAAGGGAATCCAACGTAGCCACAGTGGGCGCGGTCCCGTGTCGTGCTCGTTGAGACGTATCGTCGATAGACGCTCCAGCTCTTGTCGAATTCGGTCCCAGACCCCCGGCGGATACCGGCCCCCATGTCGGCAAAAAAACCCACAGACTTCGGATGTAATGATCAACCCCGGCAAAACCGGTAACCGTGCGCGCGCCAGGCGCAGCCACGTGGCGCCTTCCTCTCCCAACCAGATGGAGGGTTCTTCTTGGGGATCGAACGAGGTTCCAGCCGCGCCGAACGGTACGACCCACCATTGCGATGGTGTTCGAGTGCTCATTGTTGGGCAAGAAAGTACGCTAGCATTCTCCTAGGCTGGGCGGCAAGGGCTGCTGGGTGTCCGAGCCGGTACGCGGTAGAGGAGCTGAATGTGGCGAGGAGGATAGCTTCTTCGCTTCACGCCGGAAGAGTGCGATCGCGACGGGGGCTCATGTCGTTGGATGGCCCGCGGATCGAACCACGGAGAAACCCCGAGGATCTGGAGCGGATTTCGACGTTTCGTGGCTCACCTGCGCTGTGGCCAAGGCGGGCCCGAGCCCATGTTCGGGCCACACGCAACCTCCGTGGTGACCCACGCGCAGTTCAACTCTGTGGAGGTGACCAAGCCACCGTAACATCCGCTGCGCACGCGACCTCAGTTGCGTCCGTGGGGTCTGAGATTGTCGCCGCCTCCTAAGCCGGTTCGCGTGCAGCCTGCCGAGCTCGTGCGGCTCCTCAAACTCTCGCACACAGCGAGGTGACGTTCTCGAGTCGTCCTGAGCTACGAGTTACGAGCGACGCCGCCCCCTACGGATCGGACGCTCTCGGGGTCCCTGCGCGGCCGTATTGGAGAGTGAGTTCCTTGAATCTCGCCCAGTCACAGCGGCGCCAAGTGGATTCGGTCAGACGCCACTGCCAGTTCCCTTGGGGAGTCCCGGGGGTATTGAATCTCGCTTCACTGCCCAAACCGATCAGGTCTTGAACCGGCGCTACGGCCCACATGGCATTCGATCGCCATGCCAGAGCGATCATGTCCCAGTGAATCGCGCGTCCGTCCGTTCCGAGGTACTCGAGCAGCCGACGACGGATCGCCGCATGGCGTTCCACTTCATGGGGCGGCAGATCGGGCCGTGGCGGCGCGTGGAACCAGCCCTGGGCGGTGTCGTTGTCATGCGTGCCGGTGTACATCACAGTGTCCGGCGCGCACTCCTCCGGCGGCCGGGGTGGGGCTCGCACCAGCCGCTCGACGGTGAACTGGAGCACCAACATGCCAGGGAGTCGGAAACGCCGGCGAAGTTCAATCACGTCTTCCGTAATGATGCCCAAGTCCTCGGCCACGAACGGAACGCGCCGGTAGGCTTGTTGCAGCGCCGCGAGCAGCCGATCGCCGGGCGCTCGGACCCACCGCCCGTGGACCGCCGTAGGCTCGGAAGCTGGAATCTCCCAATAGGCCGCGAAGCCTCGAAAATGATCCAGCCGAACCACATCCGCCCACGCCAACGCACGACCGACCCGCCGTGTCCACCACGCAAAGCCGTCGGCCTCGTGGGCCTCCCAACGATACAGCGGATTACCCCAGCGTTGCCCCGTGGCGCTGAAGTAGTCCGGTGGAACCCCCGCGACCACCGTGGGCTGGCCACGGTCGTCCAGTTGGAAAAGCTCCGGGTTGGCCCACACATCTGCGCTGTCGTGCGCTACAAAAATCGGCAAGTCTCCGACCAAGCGGACCCCACGGGCCCGTGCCCACGCTCGCACACGGCGCCACTGCCGCTCGAACCAGTACTGCAAAATGGTGACTTCCTCGATGCGGTCCCTCTGCTCGCGATCGAGCTGTTCCAAGGCTCTCGGCTCCCGCGTGGCCCACGGGCGTGGCCACTCGTACCACGGTCGCCCATCGTGAAGATCTTTGAGCACCGCGAAGCGCGCGTAGGGGATGAGCCACCCCGCATGACGCCGACAGAATTCCCTCCAGCGTCGTCGCTCAGACGTAGGTGCATCTCGACGCCACCGCTCCACTGCCTGTCGTAGCCGTACCCGTTTCCACGGAATCAATGCTCCGAAGTCTACTCGGTCGGAGTCGCGTCCCGGCGGATGGGCGATCTCGTCTTTCTGCAGCCAGCGTTCTTCCACGAGGTCGTGTAGCGAGATGAGCAACGGGTTGGCGGCGAACGAACTCAGCGTTTGGTAGGGAGAGTCCCCATACCCGGTCGGGCCCAGCGGCAAGAACTGCCAAAGGCTCGCACCGGCGTCGGCGAGCCGCTCGATCCATGTGCGCGCGTAGGGTCCGATTTCACCGATCCCTGTCTCGCCAGGCAACGAGGTTGGGTGTAGCAGCACACCCGCGCGGCGGCGCCACGAAGCTCGAAGCGCGTTCATGGGCTAGCTCACCAACCGGCGCAGGTAGTCAAGCCAGGCGGCCATCCCCTCGCCGGTCCGTGCGCTGACTTCAAAAACAAACAAGCCCGGATGAACTCGCTGAATGGCCCGGCGGCATTCGGACAAATCGAACCCAACCGCAGGCACGAGATCAAGTTTGGTCAGCACCGCCACGCGCGCGGCGACGAACAGGTCCGGATACTTGTAGGGCTTGTCCTCGCCCTCCGTGACCGACAGAAGAGCGACCTTGAAATGTTCTCCGAGATCGAACGCCACCGGGCACACCATGTTGCCGACGTTCTCGATGAACAACAGCCGAGTATCGTCCCGGACCACCTGCGGGATCACCTCTGCGACGTCTCGCGCCGAAAGATGGCACGCTCCGCGAGTCTCGATTTGTCGGACCGGAGCGCCGCGGTTCCGCAACCGTTGTGCATCGCGATCGGTCTGGACATCCCCCGTGATCACCGCGCAACCAATTTGTCCGCGTAGCGCGTCGAGCGTAGCCTCCAAGAGCGTCGTTTTTCCTGAACCCGGCGCGGAAATCAGGTTCAGCGCCACGACGCGATGCTCGTCGAGCCATGCGCGAGTGTGCTCCGCGATCCGGCGATTTTGCTCCAGGACGTTCTGCTCGATGACCACTCGCCGAGTCGCGCCCGCACCGGCCGACGGCGGGGGTGGTTGGTGACGATGCTCGTGGGGGTGCGAATGATCCGCGACCGGATTATGCGAATGATCGTGCGGATGCGAGTGGTCGTGATCGTGCGGATGAACGTGCTCTGAACCGTGCGAGTGCCCGTGGGGATCATGATCGTGTACGTCCTCGTTCTGGTCGTGGTCCGGGAGAGGTTCCCGCTCGGGCTCCGGCCGTACAGAACGGGCGTGACATCCACAACTCTCACACATGGTTTGTCTCCGATGCCGACACCGTGGAATCCGTGTCGAACAGCTCCACGGCCGCAATCAAAAGCTCTCGTCCTCCGCTCACGTCCACACGAGCTCCGGCGCAGCGCTCACAGAGGATCGGCCACTCCTCGGTAGTGCCTTCGGCGCCGCAGTCCGTGCACCGCCATCGAGCCGGTTCCACCCGGAGCGACAACGTGGCGTGTTCGGCGACCGTTCCAGGCTGAGCGGCTTCAAAGGCCGCCCGCAGTGCCTCCGGGTACACGCCAGACAACGCGCCGACGACCACCTCCACCGAGCGGATTGTCTGCGCTCCCTCGCGCCGGACGATCTCGGACAACTGTTCCATCATGGCGTCGACAATGGTGGCCTCGTGCACCTCATCCCCTCAACATATCCTCGGCAACAACTCGCCCAACGGCATGTCCACCAGCCGGCGGCCCCCCACCACTGTGTCCATCGCCACCATGCCGGCGAACTCGGTCGTAACCGTGCCCACCACCGCGGCGTGGGCACCGCTGGGGAACTGACGCCATGCGGTCACCACGCGATCGCATACGGATGGCGAGCAAACCGCTACGACTCGACCTTCGCACGCCACGTGAAGCAAGTCTAATCCCAACAATTCCGCCAACGCACGCGCGGCCGGAGAGCATGGCAGATGGCGCTCGTCCAGCACCACGCCCCACGGCCGACCCGAGACCAACTCGTTGAGCGTGGCCGCCACCCCACCTCGGGTGGGATCTCGCATCCACTTGACGCTGGCTGCCCAAGGCCGAATCGCTTCCACCAACTCCATTATCGGTGCACTGTCGCTGACGAGCTCGGGCGATTGCGCCAGCCGCTCGCGCGCCGCCAGCACCGCCATGCCATGGTCACCGATGGTGCCACTCACGACGATCTGGTCTCCCGGCTCGATGCGGTCCGGTCGCAAGTCGAACTCCGGCCAAGCAGTTCCCAGGCCAGTGGTGACTATGTACAAGCCGTCGC